>DJTQ01000061.1 GCA_002439285.1 Paenibacillaceae bacterium UBA6304 | reverse complement strand
GGTTCTTATCTCGGCGCACGCGCGGCGATCGAATCGCTCTCGCACTCGTTCTATAATATGCTTCCGAAAGACAAACGCAAAACTCCGGAAATTTATTTCGCAGGGAACAACATCAGTTCCACTTATGTGAATCATCTTCTCGATCTTATCGAAGGCAAAGACTTCTCCGTAAACGTAATCTCCAAATCGGGAACGACGACGGAACCGGCGATCGCTTTCCGGATTTTCCGCGCTGCTCTGGAGAAGAAGTATGGCAAAGAAGAAGCTCGTAAACGGATCTACGCGACGACGGACCGCGAGAAGGGCGCGCTGAAGAAGCTCTCCAATGAAGAAGGCTACGAAACGTTCGTGATTCCTGACGATGTCGGCGGACGTTACTCCGTATTGACAGCAGTAGGTCTGCTGCCGATCGCTACTGCAGGCATCAGCATTGAAGACATGATGAAGGGTGCGGCTGACGCAGCGAAAGAATTCAGCAATCCTAACCTGGCCGAGAATGCCAGCTACCAATATGCGGCAGTCCGTAACGCTTTGTACCGTAAAGGTAAAGTAACGGAAATTCTGGTTAACTACGATCCTTCCCTGCACTATGTATCCGAATGGTGGAAACAACTCTTCGGCGAGAGCGAAGGCAAGGACTACAAAGGTATCTTCCCGGCAGCGGTCGATTTCTCGACAGACTTGCACTCCATGGGCCAATTCATTCAGGAAGGGAACCGGAACATCTTCGAAACCGTCATCCAAGTGACTGAAGTTCCTAGCCACATTACGATCGAAGCCGATCCGGCCGATCTGGACGGATTGAACTTCCTGGAAGGCAAAACTGTGGATTTCGTTAACAAAAAAGCGTTCCAAGGCACGCTGCTGGCACATACCGACGGACAGGTACCAAATTTGGTGGTAAATGTTCCAGATTTGACTCCATATTCCTTCGGTTATCTGGTATACTTCTTTGAAAAGGCCTGCGGTATCAGCGGTTACATGATGGGTGTTAATCCGTTTGATCAACCGGGCGTAGAAGCGTACAAGAAGAATATGTTCGCCTTGCTGGGCAAACCGGGTTACGAGAAAGAAAAAGCTGAACTCGAATCAAGACTTTCCGAATAGTCGTATTATCGCAAAGGGCAGGAATAAAGCCGCCAGGAAGCAGTTCACCGGGATCAATCCGGTTGGGCTGCTTCTTGGCACATTCATAAGGATGGAGTCATATGCTGGAACGTTACAAAACGGTTCGCAGAGCCGGAGACAAGGAAATCGTTATCAAGAAGTCGAGATTTATCGGGCATGTAATGCCGGTGGAGAGCGAGGAAGACGCCGTCAGCTTCATCGAGGAGATCAAGAAGCGGCATTGGAACGCTACTCACAATTGTTCAGCCTATATGATCGGTGAAAGAGACGAAATCCAGAAGCAGTCGGATGACGGTGAACCGAGCGGAACGGCCGGGAAGCCGATTTTGGAAGTGATCCGGAATCAGGGTCTAAAGAATATAGCTATCGTCGTGACCAGGTATTTCGGAGGTATTATGCTGGGAGCGGGAGGACTGATCCGGGCTTATACGGACGGGGCGGTTGCCGCGATCCAAGCGGGCGAGACCATTACCCGGGTCTTGCATCGCGAGGTGTTTGTAGAGTTGGATTACACGTGGCTCGGTAAAGCCGAGAACGAGCTGAGAAACCGGGGAATCCGTACGGGTGAAACCGGGTTTGCCGACAAGGTTACATTGCTGTGTCTGCCGCTGGAGGGTGAGGCGCAAGCTTTTAAAGACTGGATGACCGATATGACGCAAGGGCAGGCTGTAATGACGGAAGGTGACAACGTTTACTTTATTGAAGGGGAATAATGCCTATGGCTAGAAGAGCAGTAGAGCAGGAGTTGTCGAGGGAAAGAATTATGGATGCCGCTAGACATTTGTTTATTACAAAAGGTTATCGCGGAATATCCATGAGAAGTATCGGGCAGCATTTAGGTTATAGTCACGGATCTCTGTACTATCATTTCAAGGAAAAAGCGGAATTGTTCTACGCCATCGTAGTGCAGGACTTTAACCATCTGGCTCGTCTATGCGAACAGGTGACCAAACGCCCGCCGACCGAAGGTTTGACTAAGGCGGAACAATTGATGCTGGAATTCATCAAATTCGGCTTGGAGCATCCGCATCAGTATGAAATTATGTTCATGCTGAGGGACGAAGAAATATTGGCGTATTGCAAGTCCGAGCAAGCCAAGTGCTTTGACATGTTTGACAAGATCATCCGCGGCTTCTTGAGAGAGGAAAGGCACCCGCTTGAGAGCAATCCGACCCTTCCACTGAGTATGTTTTTGGGAATACACGGATTTATCTCGTTTTATATTCAGGATCGCCTGACCTTCGAAGAAATAATGCCCGCTGCCGTCGCCCACGTCAAAATGTTAAGCCAAAGCAGTTACCGATTAACGTCATAGGACGTTTTTGTTTTCCGCGTACACTTTACCCGTTCACACTATCATAGCTGTACTCCTTTATTACATTACTATAATAACGTTACGGACTTTCAAACAGGATGTTGGTCATTCATTGGATTTGCCCATATTGAACAAAGACGCGCTTCTCCAGGGAGATCCGCGTCTTTGTTGTATTATCCTTCGATAATCTTGACGAGATACTGACGATGCCGGGGACCGTCAAACTCACAGAAGTAGATCCCTTGCCAGCGGCCCAGCATCAATTCTCCCTCATGAATGATTACGGTTTGGGAGGAACCGGTCGTGATCGCTTTCAGATGGGAGGCCGTATTTCCTTCCGCATGCCGGTATTTCGGGTGGTTCCAGGGATACACTTCGTCGAGTCTGAGAAGAACGTCATGCTTCACATCGGGATCTGCGTTTTCATTAATAGTGATGCCTGCTGTAGTATGCGGGGAATAGATGACGGCAATTCCGTCAATAATTCCGCTTTTATGAACAATTGAAGTGACCTCGCGCGTAATGTCGCGCATTTCGTCCCGCTTGGACGTTGACAGTTCCACAGTATGTAACATAAGCGATAAGCTCTCCTTTGTCTTCCGATTTACTTAGGTTTCGTCTTTATCTGTATTGTACCCATAGTCGCCTGAACCTCCAACATGAAGGGATAGATTTAAATTTATTGACGCCGCCCGGCGGGTTTGGTAAAGTGTCCTTATACCATAAAACCAAGTAAGTTCATAAGAATAAATAAGTTTATATTTATATATGAAAAGCAGGCGAAAGGAAGTGGGCTCTTCATGCATGTGGAAGTACGGAATTTGGATAAGCATTTCGGCAGTTTTCACGCGGTAAAGGATGTCAGCTTCGGTATTGAAAAAGGGCAACTGATTGGGCTTCTCGGCCCGAGCGGCGGCGGGAAAACATCGATTCTCCGGATGCTGGCAGGACTTGAACAGCCGGATTCGGGCGAGATTCTGTTTCATGGGCAGCGGGTCAATGGACTTGCGCCGCAGGACCGGGGCATCGGCTTTGTGTTTCAAAGCTACGCACTGTTTAAGCATATGACCGTATTCGATAACATCGCCTTCGGTTTGCAGGTCAAGAAGGCCACGAAGAGCCGGATTCAGGAGCGCGTCATGGAACTGGTAGAGCTGACCGGGCTGAAGGGCTTTGAGAAGCGTTATCCTCATCAGCTGTCTGGCGGGCAGCGGCAACGCGTCGCTTTTGCGCGGGCTTTGGCACCGGAGCCGCAATTACTCTTGTTAGATGAGCCGTTCGCGGCGATTGATGCAAAGATTCGCCAGGAGCTCCGTTCCTGGTTGCGCGAGTTAATCGAACGCGTCGGCATTACCTCGATATTTGTGACGCATGACCAGGATGAAGCGATCGAAGTGGCGGATGAAATTATGATTATCAATGAAGGGCGTTTAGAGCAGAAGGGCTCCCCTTGGGATATTTATAAGGAACCCAACACTCCGTTTGTTGCGTCGTTCGTTGGGCAGTCTACGCTTGTCGAAAGAGCCGCAGACCTGAAAGGATTTGAAGCGGAAGCCGGAGGCAGTAACACGCGGGCGCTGATCCGTCCGGAATATCTTGAGGTCGGTTCGGAGCATGAATTTGCCCTGTTGTCCGCTACCGAACCGGCTGTGGTGAAGCATCTGCATTTCCGCGGAAGCGAATGGCTGGTCGAGGTAGAGCTTGGAGGACACACACTGACTACATTCCGCTCGCTGGAGAAGGAGACGCTGAAGGCAGGCCAGCATGTTCGTGTGCTGGTGCATCGGGCTTATCTATTCAATGATGAGAGAAGCTGGATCGTCGAGAATCCGCTGAAGGGCGGACCGATCAGCGTAATGATTTAATAGAGTGGGTTGTAACAAGAGTGACGCTGCTGCCTTGGAAGGAAGGCGGGGCGTCATTTTTGTTTGAAAATGGTATGATAGGCTTGAAGCCGACGAAGGAGAAAGCGTGGGGGAAATATGGAACAACTTGTTTTTCTGGGTACCGGCGATGCCATGGGCGTACCTAGGGTCTATTGCAGCTGTGCCGTTTGTGAAGAGGCTAGGGCTGGAATGGTGAATCGGCGCTATCGTGCTTCGGTTTCGGTAGAACGCCCGACCGTTATACAGAGCCAGAAGGAGCAGGGGACTCCTCCGATGGGAGGGTGGAACCGGGTAAACCCGGCAGGTTCGGAACCTTCCCGGGTTGGCGACAGTGGCTTCTTGATCGACTGCGGCCCGGATTGGCGCGCTGCGATGGAAGGACGAGGGCAGCGCTTTGCAGCTAAAGTGCTAGTGACTCATGCGCACTTCGACCATATCGGAGGATTGCCGGAATGGGCCGACGCCTGCCGCTGGCTGGACCGGAGGGGACAATTGTACGCGCCGCAAGAGGTGCTGGATACGATATTGAGACAGTATCCCTGGCTGGACCGGAATCTTGATTTGCATACCGTGGATCAAGGAGTAACCTTGGCAGGTTGGAGCATAAGCGGGTGGAAAGTAAACCATGGCAAGAATGGTTACTCTTACGCCTATAGGCTGGAGAAAGACGGCTTTGCCTGGGCCTACTGTTCGGATTCAATCGCACTTTCACCCGAGCAGCAGCAGCCGCTTACAGGATTGGATTTGCTTGTGCTCGGCACGAGCTTTTATCAGGAGCAAGCGGAGTTTTCTACCCGTTCGGTATATGATGTGCAAGAGGCACTGGAACTCCTGAAGGAACTGAAGCCGAAGCGGACTGTTTTTACGCATATGTCCCATGACATCGACCTTCGCCGGGATTACGACTTGCCGGGAGGCGTGGAGTACGCAAGGACAGGACAGACTATTTTATTGGGGTAAGTTAATAAAAAAGACTTCGAGCATCACCCGTCCGGTGATATCCGAAGTCTTTTTTTTGCGAATAAGTTACGAAGTTAAGCTTCCGCTCCAAGTACAAACTTGTCGATGACGTGTTTCACGCCGTCCTCGTTGTTGCTTGCCGTGATGTAGTCGGCGATTTCTTTCAACGCCGGGATGGCATTGCCCATTGCGACGCCGAGACCGGCAGCTTCCAGCATTTCATGGTCGTTCCAGGAATCGCCGATCGCAATGCACTCGGAAAGTTCGCAGCCGAAATGGGCGGCGAGGAATTTTAGCGCATGGCCTTTGGTTCCTTCATGATGCATAATTTCAAGGAATTGCGGCTTCGATTTGGTAATATGCACGCCGTCACCGAGCAACTCGCGAAGCACCGGAGCGATTTCGTCCAGGTAGTCCGGGTCGTCGATGATGAGCATTTTCGGGGTCGGCTGGGCGACCAGCTTGGAAAAGTCAGGCTCGATATAATACTTGGTTTTATTCAGGATCGTATAATCGATGATCTTCTGATTTTCTTCGCGGGCATACAGTTTGTCGTCGATATATGTCTGCAGGTGCAGATTATGTTCGATGCAGTATTCAAACAGCTTCTGTGCGGCGTCTTTCGGCACGTAACGCTCATACAGCACTTGCTCGTCCAGAAGATTTTTAACCAAGGCGCCCTGGTAAGTAATGATTGGAACGTTAAGTCCGGTTTGACGTGCGATCGCTTGTGCCGAGGCATAAGCCCGTCCGGTCGCGAGGGTGACGACAGCGCCTTTAGCAACGGCCTGCTCCAGCGCCTGCTGAGTGGCAGGGGTCACTTCTTTGTCATCATTGATCAGTGTATCGTCGATGTCGATTGCAATCAGTTTATACAATGTGTTCTCTCCTTTTCGGGACGAAAGCGGCTTTCATCCTTCTGTCTCTAAAATCCAACTGTTTCTATTGTACCTCACAAGGCGCAGATTTCAATTCCGCAATGTCCATTCCTGCCAAATTATCTGAACATCCGATGACACTCCGAATCTTCTAACAAGGATGAGACTTCTATCGAAAAACCAGGAAGAACGGCAAGAATAGCATAAACCATTTCTTCCCTTTACGAGAATATACGTTCTCCATTAGAATAGAGAAGAAATTCACAATCCAGAATGTACCAAATAATCAACGAGTTTAAGGGGGAACAAAGAATGCCTAGAACATTGAACGTTACCCAAGGGAAAGTCGATGCGACACCGGAAAAACTAGGATTCGATCACTCGCGGTTGCAGAAATTGGATCATCATTTTGCGGGATTGATTGAAGCGGGCAAGTTACAAGGTGCAAGCTATTTGGTGGCGCGAGACGGACAGATCGTCGCCAATTCTGCGCTCGGAAGCTTGACCTATCATGACGACAGCCCCGATTTGCGGCCGGATTCCATTCGGAAAATATATTCAATTACGAAAGCGTTTACTGCGGTAGCTATCGCCAAGCTAGTGGAAGAAGGTAAGCTGTTCTATCAGCAGTCGGTCAGCACCTTGATTCCGGAATTCGATACGGCGCAGCATCGGGAAATAACGATATGGCATCTGCTGACGCATACTTCCGGGTTGATGGCGGATCCGGGCTGCCAGACCGAGCCGTATCAGCTTCCGTGGTATGAATGGTGGATCCATGAGAAGAAGGAACAGAGCAAGAGCGGACACCTGGAAGACGGGGAATGGGCCCGTACGATTCTTAGTGGCCGGATGTGGTGCAAACCGGGCGAACAGTGGAATTATTGTACGGCCGGCTACTCCGTATTAGGAGAAATCATCGCCAGAGCGAGCGGAATGTCATACGGACAATACATACAGGAACAGATTACAGAGCCGCTCGGCATGAACCGTACCTTTTTGAATACAGTGCCAGATAATTTGCAAGGTGAAGTGTGTTACGTTAACCGCTGGCAGGAAAATGAATTCCGGTCGCAACCGCATATGACGGGGATACCTGCTACAGCCGGCAATGGCCTGTTCTCTACGCTGGAGGATCTGTGGAAGTTCGGTCAGTGTTTGCTGGATAGCGGAACAAGTAGCGGCCATACCTTGCTCGGCAGAAGGATAGTTCAAAATATGCTTTCAAATCAACTGAATAACGTGTCTTCCACCTGCTGGGGCGATAAGGTGAAGAATTACCCGATGTCCCTCGGCTTCAACTTGAATCATAACGATATTTGCACGCCGGGGACATTCTCGCACGAAGGTGCCGGACACAGTGGATTGTATGTCGATCCGGCCGAGAGACTGGTATATGTGTTCTTTGTTCCAAACCAGACGGGATGGGTGCCCGAAGCAATTATCAACCCGAGAGCAATCGTCTGGTCGGCGTTGCTGTGAACGCTCAGTTGCACTCCTATACAGAAAGGGATGGTGTTTCATGAATTTAACCATGAATCTGCATCATGGACGGCTGGATGCAACACCGGAAGAAGCCGGTTATCGGCAAGAGGCGTTGGATCGTCTAAACAAGCTGTTCGAAGGGCTTATCCTGGATCGTAAAATACAGGGTGCCTCCTATTTGCTCGCAAGGGGCGGCAAGACATTTGCTCACGCCTCAATGGGGGCCTTCCGGCATACCGGATCCAGCGGCGATCTCCAGCCGGACTCTATCCGTGGCATCGCTTCCATCACGAAATGGTTCACGATGGTGGCGGTTCTGACCCTGATGGAAGAGGGCAAACTTCATTTAACCCAGCCGGTTAAAGACTGGATTCCGGAATTCGACCACAGAATGTATGAGAAGATCAATATCACTCATCTGCTAACCCATACCTCAGGCTTGGCACCGGATCTGGGTTATTTACTTGAGCCCTATCCGGCAGGCTGGTGGGACCTCGAGTTTGCCTTTGCGGAGGATGATTCCGATGACGCTAATGGAGAGAAACCACACCTGAACCGGAAGGAAGAGATCGCGAAGCGCAAATCCCAATGGATCAAAGCGATGTTGGCCGGACCGCCGGTTTGTCCCCCCGGAGAGCAGGTGAATTACTGTACCGCTGGTTATGTACTGCTCGGTGAAATCATCAGCCGGATTAGCGGACAAAGCTATGAGGAATATGTTTATGACACGATATTGAAGCCGCTTGAAATGGAGAAATCCTTCTTTACCATACCTGAGTCTCTGCATGAAGAGGTTTGCGTCACGAATGATTGGGAGCTCGGGAAATTATTGCGGGAGAATGCCCCCGCGTGGGCCGTGCCCCGTTCAGGAGGGGGATTGTCGTCCACACTGGAGGATTTGAATAGATTCGGCCAGATGCTACTTAATAAGGGCACATATCATGGTCAGCGCATCTTGGGGCGCAAAACGGTGGAGATGCTGTCCAGGGTTCAAGTTCCGGGCGGCCTTCCGGCCTTCGGTTGGGGAGAGTGTCTGAAGGATAGCGAATTTGCGCTCGGAAGCTCTTTGGGACGGAGGCATGACCCGTTTAAGCCGAATACGATTTGTCACGAGGGTGCGGGGCGTTGTGCCTTGATGGTGGATCCGGATGAAGAATTGGTGGTTGCCTTTTTCGTGCCTTCCACTGAGAATTGGGTGCCGGAGTCGATGATCAGTGTTAAAAATGTGATTTGGTCGGGTCTGCAATGAAACGCTCGCTCGGTATCATCAAGGCGGTAGGCTGGGCCACTTATAAGGAGTGGGCAGCCTTCCGCTCCCATATGGCGGTCTCCATTCTCATCGGGCCTATTTATTTTCTAGTGCAGTACTTCATCTGGAGCGCCGTCTTTTCTTCCAGGGAGACATTGAACGGATTTACGCTGACGCAAATGTTGGCCTATTACGGAATTATGTCCTGCATTAACTATCTTACCTTCGATTTTGCCGATTGGAATTTACAGATGCTAATCCGGACGGGCAAATACGTAACCTTTGTGCTGCGCCCGGTATCCCATGTCTTTTTTGCTCTTTCGCAAAAAATAGGACATCGCTCGCTGGGGTTCTGGATGGAATTTCTACCTGTCTTCCTGATTTATTTATGGGTATTCCGGATCGATTTACTTCCTTCCCGGCCAATCTGGGCGATAATCTCAGTGATTCTCGGCTTTTTGATGACATTCCTGGTAAATTACTGCATCGGTTTAACGGCATTCTGGCTGACAAATGCCGATGGGGTGCGGAGTATGTTCCATTTGCTGCGCAATATTTCGGCCGGCGTGCTTGTCCCGTTAACCTTTTTTCCGGAACTTATTCAACGGGTGCTGTTTTTCCTGCCGTTTCAATTTATGCAGTATGTGCCTGCGAGGGTATTTATCGGGGATTATGAATTGGCCGGATTCGCGATGTCCATTCCGCAAATCGTCGGACTCCAGGCACTGGCCGTACTTTTGATGTGGGGAGTTACGTCGATGCTGATCACGCTCGGCAACCGTAAATTTACGGGGGTGGGCGTTTGAGAGCGGTCTTAAGGTGTTATGCGGCGGTCATGAAGACCAAGCTGGCCGAGCGGATGGCTTACCGGGCTGATTTCTTCATCAGTATTCTGATGATGCTGATCGGGGACCTCATGTTTCCGCTAGTTACGCTGCTGCTATATAGTTCGGGGGCTTCTTTTCCGGGCTGGACGCTGCAGGAAGCGATATTGATTCAGGGAATATTCACCTTGGCCAAAGGGATCGCATTTCCGTTCTTCTTCGGGATCGTGTCGACGACGCTGTATCATGTGCGGGAGGGCTCCTACGATATTTTTCTGCTGAAGCCCAGGTCCATCCTGTTTATTACAATGGTTAGTTCCTTTGATATGGATGACTTCGGCAGGTTGATCAGCGGCGGCTTGTTGACCGGCTGGGCATTGTCGGGTATGAGGATGCCAGGGACGGCGGAATGGCTACAATTCGGAGTCTTGTTCTTATGCTCGATGCTTGTTCTGTTTGCGTTCTCTCTGTTCCTGTCGGGTTTGCTGTTTAAATGGGTCGGAAGCAGCCGGGTTTACGATATTTTCGACTCGGTATCTTTGTTCGGGATGTACCCGGGGAGCATCTTCACCCGAACATTTCAGAATGTGCTGACTTACGTCATTCCGATCACGATGATCGGATTTCTTCCGGCAGCAGCCTTGTTGGGCAGACCGGTCGCCGGTTCCTGGGCCGCAGGCGGAGTTTGCATCCTGTTTCTAGGGGCGGGACTGGCTTTCTGGCATTACATGCTGAGGAATTATACTAGTGCGGGGGGGTAAGCCTTGATCATTCAAGTTCGGGAACTTCGTAAAGATTACATGACGTATCAGCGGGGGGCCTCTTTCCGGGAGACGCTCAGGAGCGTGTTCAGACGTCAAACTATCACGGTGGAGGCGGTCAAAGGACTATCCTTCGAGGTGGCCAAAGGCGATATCGTAGGTTTTCTTGGCCCGAATGGAGCAGGGAAATCGACCACGCTGAAGATGCTCACCGGCGTCCTGCATCCAACCTCGGGTGAGGTGAATATCCTGGGCTTTACCCCATGGAAGCAGCGTAAAAAATATGTGCGCAGCATCGGTGCGGTGTTCGGGCAGAAGTCGCAGTTGCTTTGGGATATTCCGCCGATCGACGCGTTTTATATGAACAAGGAAATATATGGCCTGGAGGAAGCGGCTTTTCGGGAAAGTCTGGATCACCTGGTAGAATTGCTGGATGTGGCAGAGATTATCACGAAGCCGACTCGTCAGTTGTCCTTGGGTGAGCGGATGAAATGCGAATTCATCATGGCGATGCTGCATCGTCCGTCGGTCGTGTTTCTGGATGAGCCGACGATCGGATTGGATGTCATAGCCAAGGAGAAGATCCGCTCCTTTATCCAGGAAATGAACCGGCAAGGGGTCACCTTTATTCTGACTACACATGATCTTGAAGATGTTGAACGGCTGGCTCGCCGGGTAATCGTCGTCAATCACGGGGAGATTGTATTCGATGATTCGATTGCAGCCTTGCGCGGCTTTCTGGGCGCAAAGAAGACCGTTCGCATCACAACGGAATGTGAAGCGCTATGGGACAACATCGACGGGGTCAGAGTGTTGGGGCGCGAGTCGGAGACGGAGACCGAGCTGGAGCTGGATACGGATAAGCTGCCTCTCAAAGAGTTCATAAGGCTTGTGAACGAATGTCATACGATTATGGATATGGCTATCGATGCGTTGCCAATCGACGTTATCATCAAAGAGCTGTACCAGGGAAGTTAAAACGTAAGGCCCCAGGATAACGTTATGTTGTCCAGGGGCCTTGTCTTTTCTACCAAAGGGAGGAAGCCTTGCTATTAATCCAGATCGATATCTTCAATATTGGTGAAGTTAACTCTGACGCGGACCCATTCGCCTCTTCTTCTTACGCGAAGAACGATATAATTCTCAAATACGCTGACCAGTATGCCTTCAAGATCGGATCCCACAAAACGTTCGACATCCACGCGTCTACCGACCCACCGTCTAGCTTGACGGCGCAGCCTCTCGATTCGCCGATTCATATTGATCTGCTCACCTCTTTTCCCTGAAATAATGCATTCTATGATTCGTGTTGCAGGTTTGATAGAGATAAAAGAGGAGATAGAATGAAAAAGGCGTAGGGGTTCAAAAAGGATGTCTGTATAATCACAATTTGAATGATTAAATTATGATATATTGGTTCATAAATTTGGAGAGACTTTGTCATTCTTGGAGGCGGTGGGTGGATGTTCAAAATATTGCAGGAGAAGATTTCGAAGCTTTTCCCCGGTTATTTTTCCATGGTGATGGCGACGGGAGCGTTGTCCATTGCGATGCATTTGCTTGGGATTCCGGTGTTACCGAGAATATTGTTATATTTTAACGTGATCGTGTATGTTGTGTTATGGATTTTGAACCTGATTCGCATCTTCAGATACGGCTCCCGCGTAATAAGGGATTTGACGAGTCATTCCATGGGTCCGGGATTCTTTACTTGCGTTGCCGGAACCTGCGTATTAGGAAGCCAATTTATCGTAGTGGCACACTCTTATGCTGTTCCAGTCTTTTTGTGGGTTGTCGGAATCGCATTGTGGCTGATCGTGATGTATACCTTTTTTACCGCTGTGACGGTCAGAAAGAAGAAGCCTAATTTGGGAGAAGGAATTAACGGAGCCTGGTTGATTGCCGCGGTTGGAACGCAGTCGGTATCCGTTCTGGGAACCCTGTTATCCCCGAAGATTGGCAGCGGCCGTGAAATGGTCCTGTTTTTTACGCTATGTATGTTTTTGCTGGGTTGTATGCTGTATTTGAGCATCATTACTCTGATTTTCTACCGGTTTACTTTTGTCGAGCTAAAATACGCCGCATTAACCCCGCCTTACTGGATTAATATGGGGGCGGTTGCAATCGCCACCTTGGCCGGATCAACGCTGATTCTCCATGCTCAGAATATGCCGCTTTTGATGGAAATCACGCCGTTCCTGAAAGGCTTTACCATATTCTTCTGGATTACAGGGACGTGGTGGATTCCACTGCTCTTTATATTGATGATCTGGCGGCATGGGGTACACCGTTATCCGCTCACTTACGATCCGCAATTTTGGGGAATGGCGTTCCCGCTGGCCATGTATACAACGAGCACATACCAGCTTTCTCAGGCGCTTAAGCTACCGTTTCTTGTGGCGATCCCGCGTGTTATGGTCGTGATTGCCCTCGTTGCTTGGATAGCGGTGCTAACCGGCTTTATCCATCATCAAATCATCTCGTTCACGAAAGTTCCTTCTAAAGGCAGAGGATGAATAACGAGACCGACGGCTTGGATGAATATAAGAAAATGGATTGATGGAAAACGAAAAAAAGCCCGGGGCAGGAATGAAAAGGAATTCCTTGCTCCGGGCTTCAGTTTATTTAGTGTAGGTTGGCGTTAATCTTCAAGGAATACGAGTCCTATAAAGTCGTCCATTTCGAGATTGCCGAAATAATGCTTAACATCAATATCGGATAATGCTGCTCGAACGTCGTTTTCTTCGTATCGTACGCCTTTAAGCTTGTCCTCAATGTCGGTCACATCTCCTACGCCGAAGAAATCGCCGTATATTTTGATGCCCTGGATATAGCCGTCTTTAATATTCATGCGCAAATCGATGATACCGACCGGGAATTTTTTGGCGTGCTTTACATTACTCTCCGGGGATAGCCCGTAATTCCAATCCCAGTTCTTGTAGCGCTCAGCCGAGATCTCATGGATTTTCTTCCAGTCTTCATCGGTCAGCTTGTATTGAGGAACGTCTTGCGGATCCATGCCGAAAATGTGGCGGAGTAACTCGGAACGGAATTCTTCGATCGTCATGTCGCGATCCAGAAAATCGACGATGTTGGCAACACGGCTACGTACGGATTTGGTGCTCTTGGATTTGAATTTCTCGGGATTGGCATGCAGCGAAGCTTGTACATCCTCCAGATTGAGGTTGAACATTAAGGTGCCATGGCTGAACATCCGGCCGCGGGTCGCAAATTGGGCGTTGCCCGAAATTTTCTGTTCGCCGACCTGCAGGTCATTGCGTCCGGTCATTTCGGCATTGACACCCAAGGAGTGCAGGGCTTGTACCACCGGCTCGGTGAACTTACGGAAATTGTGGAACGATTGGCCGTCGTCCTTGGTAATAAAGCTGAAATTGAGGTTGCCGAGATCGTGGTAAACCGCGCCTCCGCCGGATAGGCGGCGAACGATCTGGATGCCATTTTCCTTCACGTATTCGGCGTTGATTTCTTCAATCGTGTTCTGATGCTTCCCGATAATGATGGACGGAGCGTTAATATAGAATAGCAAATAGCTGTCGTCCTCAAGCGGCAGATGTCTAAGCGCGTATTCTTCGATGGCCAGATTGACGGACGCATCGGTGATTCCTTGATTGTCGATAAACAGCATGGATCTCTAGTCCCCCATTACTATGAATTGGTAAGTAATCTCTCCATCTATTGTAAACCAAACTATCCGCGAAATGAAGGAATTCCGAGTTTGACGGATCGGAGTGACGGGAGCCATAATGAGATTGATCTAGGAAAGAGAGGAGGGGCTTGCCGCCGTGATTGAAATCGACTGTCTGGGTGAAATTTGTCCCGTACCCGTCATGATGCTAAAAAAACATCAAAAAGCGATCAAAAGCGGGGAAAGCGTGCTGCTGATTACCGATCACAGCTGCGCCAGAAAATCCATCACCCAGTTTTGCGACCACGCGGGCATGACTTGCTCCATTCAAGAAGTGATTAATGGGGTTTGGGAGATCACCATCGAGGCCAAGGATTAACACAAAGTGTCAACCAGCATTTGTTCCATGGAACGTAGAAGCTGCTTAATTCCGTCATCGCAGCGCTGGTTTTTCTTTTTGACCATGTATATATCGTTATACACTTGAAAATTGTCGATATGAACGATTCGGAGCTGTTTGCCATACAGCTCTTTTTTTATGGCCATATAAGGCAGAAAGGCCATGCCGTGGCCTTTGATCGCCGCCATCTTCACCGCTTCGATCGATTCTAGGTTGTATAGCACGTTTAACTTGGGGGTCTCCTCCAGCATACTTTGCATCGCGCATTCCACTGCCCGGTGATGGGCAAACCAGATCAACGGATAGCGGGGCAGGTCCGCGATCGTGATTTTGTCTGGACAAAGGATATTCTGTCCGGCAACCAGCATCACTTTATCCGAAAACACCTTGTGCGAGCTGAGCTCCGTCTTGGAGGAAGGTCCGGAGATGAAGCCGATATCCCCTTCTTCAAGCAGGAGGTGTTCTTCAATGTTGGGTGAAGAACCTTCGTTTAACGTAATACGGCAATCGGGAAATTGCCGTTTGATTTCGTACAGGGTACAGGGAAGAGCGTAGCTGCAAACCTCGGATATGGCGTAAATGGACAATTGCCGGCGGACGGATTGGAGTTGTTGAATTTCCGTCATCATATCGTCGTACAATTTGCAGATCTGTAAAGCGTATTTATCGACAATGCTTCCGGCTTCCGTCAACTCTGCGCCTTTATTGCTCCTTGATAGCAGTTCCGTTCCGAGCATATTTTCCCACGATTTTAATTGCTGGCTTAAGGCCGATTGGGTAAGATGCGATTTGCGCGCCGCTTTGGAGATGCTCTTCAGCGCAGCCACGTCCCGAAACAATTTAAGCGTTTCCATATTCATTGCGGATATTCCTCCTGTTGACCGTGATCATATGAAATACAGCATACTTCATGCTAGGTTGTTTGTCCGTGATAAAGCGCAAGGCGGGGTCATTAGCAAAACTAATGCAGCATAAAAAAAGCTGATAACCGCGCCTCACAAAACTATGTTACCATTTTCACATAGTCAATCTAGTCCAACAAGATATATTTGGAGGTGCACAAGTTATGGGACAAATCCACCGTCCCGAATCGTCAGGCGGCAGAAACCGTGCTCCACGAAAACCGAAAAAAAGCCAACTGCCCATCGCGCTGTTGGTCACGATTCTCGTGGTAGGATTCGGCTTCTATCTGAACCAGTATAACGACAAAATGGTCGTGTATCTGCTGTTCGGCCTTTCTTTCGGCGTCATCCTGCAAAGGTCGCGCTTTTGCTTCACCGCATCGTTGAGAGATCCTTGCATCACGGGCAGCACTTCGGTGACCCGGGCAGTGTTGATCGCATGTTCGCTCGCCACTATCGGATTTACGGCCATCAAGTATTCGGCGTTCGCTGGCGGAAATCCGATTCCCGGCATGGATAACGTAGGGCAAATCAGCTTCGCGCTCGTGATTGGCGCCGTCTTGTTCGGCATCGGCATGGTCATTGCCGGCGGCTGCGCATCGGGCACGCTGATGCGGGTCGGAGAAGGCTTTACGATGCAAATGCTGTCGCTCGTTTTCTTTGTGATAGGCTCGCTGTGGGGAGCGCACGATATGGGCTGGTGGCGGACTAACGTCATCAAGGAGTCACCCAGCGTCTTCCTGCCGGATGTATTCGGCTGGCTCGGCGCGTTGCTGGTTCAGTTCCTGATTATCCTTTTGCTGTATATGGCTGCGGTCAAATGGCAGGAGAAGAAAATGGGCAGTGCGGAATAGGCAGTTAAGTTATTTTTTTTCACAAATAAAACTAATTAAGAAAAGGTGGTTTTTTAAATGGCTGAATTTACATTGGATTGTTTGGGAGAGGCTTGTCCGGTTCCTTTGATGAAAACGGAGAAGAAGATGGCCGACCTGAAGGTTGGAGATGTGCTTGTGGTCTCGATCGACCATAGTTGCGCGATGAAGAATGTTCCCGAGTGGGCAAGAAAGCAAGGGCATAACGTGGAAATCGAAGAAATTGCCGACGGCGAATGGGAAGTAGTCATCGAGAAAACGAAATAAGGGTTCAGGGAAGAAGAAAGGCTGGTGACTGCGGCAATGAACCAATTTTGGCTAAGAATATCTTCGAATCGCTTTTATAAACAGTTGCTGAAAGAACCATTAAGCTATGTGGCCGGCGCGGTGCTATTGGCGGTATTCGCCACGGCGCATCTGGCGGTGTTCTCCAAAGGCTGGGGAGTCACGAGCGCATTTGCGGACTGGGGTGCCTGGGTATACGAGTTATTCGGCGGAAACGTGGATAAATGGGCTTATTTCAGTTCCGAGAAGGCCCAAAAGACGCTGTCTGGCGGGTTCATGAACGATGGAGGTTCCATCCGCAACCTGGGGATCGTGTTAGGCGCGCTCCTCGCGACTCTGTTCGCATCCGAGTTTAAAATCAAAAAAATCAAATCCAAAAAGCAGGTTATCGCTGCGGTTCTGGGCGGGCTACTGATGGGCTACGGCGCAAGATTGGCGAACGGGTGCAATATCGGCGCCCTGTTCACGGCCATCTCCTCGCTGTCGCTCTCGGGATGGATTTTCGGAGCGTTCCTGTTCGTCGGGGCATTTATCGGCAGCAAATTGCTGGCCAAGTTTTTCATGTAGAACGATTAAGACAGAGCAAGCAAACACTTAATTTCGGGTTCGTGAGGCTGACGTCAGTCAGCCTCTTTTATTCTAGATAACGGCAGAATCGGAGGAAGACGGCATGGACAAGAAACGCGAACAATATGACGTAGTCATTATCGGCGGCGGAGCGGCAGGTTTGACGGCCGGGATATACTGCGGACGCGCCAGATTGAAGACGTTGATTTTGGAAAAATCGCTCGTCGGGGGGCTCGCAACCTACACCAACGAAATCGAGAATTACCCAGGTTTTCCTGGAGGGACGACGGGGAGCGAATTGATGGGCTTGTTTCATAAACAAGCGAAAAAGTTCGGCGTCGATTTCAAAATGACCGACGTGAGATCGGTCTCCCTCCAAGGAGAGGTCAAGACAGTGGAGACGTTCCGGAACATTTATGAATGCAAAGCGGTCGTCGTCGCCAGCGGCGGGAAACCGAGATTGACGGGAGCGCGCAACGAAGATCTCTTTTTGTACGATAAGGGCATTTCATTCTGTGCGACCTGCGATGCAGCGGCAAATACGGGCAAGACGGTCATGGTCATCGGCAGCGGAGACGCGGCTATCGAGGAAGGCATGTTCTTGACCCGGTTCGCCGATAAGGTCATTGTTTCGGTTATGCATGATCCCGGGAAAATGGACTGCAACGAAATCGCAAAAGCCCAGGCATTAGAGAATCCCAAGATGGAGTTTGTTTGGAATACCGTGGTGGATTCGTTCGAAGGACAAGACTTCCTGGAAACCGTGGTGCTCAAAAACGTGAAAACCGGCGGTCTGATTCCGATTAAGGTCGATTCCTGCTTCCTGTTCATCGGCTATGCGCCGAATACCGAAATGTTGGCTGGCGAGCTTGAACTGAACCGGAACGGATACGTTCGGATCAACGAAAAGATGGAGACCGGCGTTCCGGGCGTGTTCGCTGCCGGAGACGTGTGCGACAAGTTCCTGAAGCAGGTTGCGACGGCTGTCGGTGACGGCGCGATTGCTGGATACGGGGTGGAGAAATACATCTCGGAATGTGAAACCTATGAGCAGCAAATTCTGAATCACGGAAAACCGTCTTTGGTCTATTTATGGAATGCGACGGACCCGGCCTGCCGCGAATTGTTGCCTGTCGTGGAACGTTTTGAACAAGCTCATGGAGACCGAGTCAAAGTTACTAAGGTCGATGTCTATAAATCTCCAGGACTTGCTGCAAGATTGGGGCAGGATACTGTCCCGGCTGTTGCTTACTTGGAAGGCGGGGAAATTGTGAAGGTCATCACGGAAGACATTGGCGGGGACGCTTTAGACTCGTTGTTGACTTACGCATAGCGCTAATAATGGTATGAAGAAAGAATAATCGAAAGCCGTTCCAGTGAGCGTGACCGCGCTCCGTGGGAACGGCTTTTTTTACAAGTTATGTAAGACAT
>DJTQ01000057.1 GCA_002439285.1 Paenibacillaceae bacterium UBA6304 | reverse complement strand
GGACCGGAAATCAAGAGATTGAGCTCGTTATAACCGCTGATGACGGATCATGGGATGCCTATCTTGATTATTTAGAAATCAACTAGAAAAACTTCAACGCGATGCTGAAATCCCGGCAGGGTTATTCCTGTCGGGATTTTTGTTTGCCAATAGATAAATACTGCTTCGTTTGGTAAAATGAGGGGATTAAGGGTGCGTTCAACCTTTTCTCTAAAATGTACTTTGAAACAATATCGGAATCCATTAAGGGGAGGAGATCCTGTGTTTAAGAGAAGAAAGAAAGCAATCTTTTATAGTTTTTCAATACTACTATTGTTTATCGTCATGCTAGTTGTTAGTTATTTTATTTCGCCACAGCCCATAAATGCGATGATGGTAGGTCTTTCGGATATGGAGAAACATGATGCACATGTATATATGGAGCCTAGACTTCCTGACAACACTAAAAATATAATTATTAATGATCTGGAACAATCAAGAGAGAGAATAGCGGAAATCTTTGGTGGAATGGAGTCAAGCCCCACGATCTTATTTGTACACTCTTCAGAAGCATTAAAACGTTATGCGAATAAAAATCGAACCGGTCAAACTTATTATATGTATTGGGGAAGTTACATAGTAATCGGTCCAAAAGGGTTCAGCGTGGATGTAATGGCTCATGAACTAATGCATGCGGAGCTGAGGAAGAGAATTCAAAATAAGGATCAGGTTCCTGTCTGGTTTGATGAGGGACTGGCAACGGTCGTTGACAAAAGATATGTCAGCACGGGGAGTTCAGTTGCTGTTGACTATCGATTGGATGAGTTGAAGAGCAGAGACTCTTTTTATGATCCTTTGCGATTAAATGATAATTATGAGATAGCTCATCATGAAGTTATCAGATGGTATGAGATCGTTGGAAATTCAGGATTAAATGAACTTACTGTCCGATTAAATCAAGGGGAATCCTTTGACGAACTATACAAACAAATTGAAACCAATAGTGTCAAGAATTCAGAATAGAAGTATTTTGATTCCAAGGAGGGGAGACCTATTAAGCCTTTGATTAGCGGGACGGTATTGGGCCTTATTACAGCTTTGGCTGTCGGACTTTTGGGAAATTGGGAAGTGGCCATTCAAACAACGGGCGGGATCGGGGTCGTGTCCTGGCTGTTAGCGGGGATTTTGTCCGGGGCGTTTATAAGCTGTGATCGAACAAGGGCTAACGAGAGCATTGAAACGGCAGATGATAAAAGGTTTAGAATCAAGTTCTCCTCCTTATTATTCTTGTTAGGCCTGCCGTTTCTTGTCACCGCATTATTCATGTATTTGATAACTAAGTGATTATTATCTGATCACCGTATCTTTCGCTCTTTTGGCTTGTCGGTTCTGTCCTCTGTCTCTCCAAAATAACTGCAACGAAGACATCGCACAGAACAGCGAGATGATAAAGAACAGAAGGGACCAGGCAAAGGCCGGCATGATCGTGATTTGTGCCAGATTGGACGCATCCCCGGCTTGATTTGGATCGGTGAAGGATCGCAGCAACAGCGTGAACGGCCCCATTACCGATTCCTCCAGGCATAGAAAGGCCAGCAGCAAATAATAGAAATTCAGAATCCGTCCGCCGATGAAAAAGAACACCAGATTCACGACGATGAATAGAACCAGCCACCACAGCCCGTATCCCGACCGGACAAACAAGATCATCATCACCAGTGCAATCACGCTAATGATCACAATACCGGCCCTTTGTTGCTGCTTGTAACGTCCATAAAACAAGGCGATCGCAAACAGGGATGCCGAGATGTATCCGGAGAGCGACACGGCAACCTGACTCCAGCCCGACGAGGCCAGTACGGAGTAGGTAACACCGCTGTGATCGGGATTCAGCACAATGCGGAGCACGCGGCCTGACATCAACAAGGTCATCACGGCATGACCGAGTTCATGAATCATCGTGTCCAGCATGCGGAACCAGTCGGAGAACGGAATCAGCCTCGTTAGAATTGCGGCCCCCGTAAGAAACAGGAATGCCTTAAGCCATTTATTCATAAATTCTCCCCTTTAAATACAATCTTGGGTTACAACTCTTTAACAGCATAATATGAAAACTTGCCGATTGCCAGTCGTGAAAAAGGAAGACAATTTGTCTTCAAAAAGCGAACAAATTTTCGGTTCGATGATATAATGGAGTCGTGATGGAGGTCTATAGAGTAATGAACGATAATTCGGACAAACACGACATTCATATAGAGAATACCGGACAGCGAAACGAACGCGAGCAGCATAGATTTGCCGAAGTGGAGCTCGAGGTGACGGAACAGCAGGAGAAGAATGCCGTCAGCCGGGTCGTTACGCCGGATAGCTGGGAGCGAACCCTGGATTGGCAGGGGGATTTTAGCTATGTTTCCCGTGAGGGGCAGTTTGTACAGCGGGCTCGTGAATTGGAGTCACAAGCCGTAGATCATGCGGATTTCGTCCCTTTTCAAACCTACTGGCCGACCTATGACCAAATGCAGCCGGGACAGATCAATTGGTATTTGTACTGGCGGGGGGAGGGCCGTTCCGGACGTTACCCCGATACTGATCTGTCCTATCTGTTTGTATATTTATATGAGCTGATTCACGGTATTGGCTGGAGTGAGCCCGCCCTGGGATTTGAATTAATTGACCGCGTCTGGCGCGCCTACCGGAAACGGTATCCGAAGCTGGACCTGTATGTACGGGAGTGGCAGTATGATTTTGCGTTGGTATTTGGGTTGGATATGTCGCCTGCCGAGCCGCTTCACAAACTTCCTCGTAGCCTGTCGCCCGAGCTGAAGGAGCTGGAATGGAAGCGGAGATTTACCGCCGAGTCGCTGGAATTGACTTGGGACATGCTTTTGATGCTGAGCGATTATGATATTGAAAAAAGCCGTTATTACAGTCAGCAGGGACGAAAGGAATTACGCGAATACGTCCCCAAAGTGGTGGCACTTGTCGACGGGTACTTGGCCAAAACAGCGGGAACCAAGCTTATCGATCTTTATCGGCCTCGTGAAAAGAAAGTTACACGCTACTTGTTCCGCAGCGCCGTTTATAATCATGACCAGTACGGGCGTACAGCAACGGTCACTTTGTTGCCGATTAGCGAGCATCTTCCACTCCGGTCCTATTTGACACATCTGGTCAGGTTTACGGAGAACAAGTTACGGGAGCTGACGGGCTTTAAAGGAAAGCTACGCGGAATCCAAATTGAACCGGAAGTGGAGCAGCTTATTTCTCGCTTCCTGAATAAGGAATTCGAAATTCGCAAAGCAGAAGAAGCCAAAGCTCGTCTGCCTAAGGTGAAAATCAACGCAACCAAGCTCCGCAAACTGCAGCATGAATCGGATGAAGTGCGAGACATGCTTCTGACTGAGCCGTTGTCGGCAGGTATAGAGGAGCGTGGTGCTCCTGGGGAATCTCCGGTTCCACCGATGTCGCCGGGAAGAGCAACTTCCCTTGGGAATCCTGTTTCGCAGGCTAAGCCAGGCCAAGGTTCACTACGTAAACGTAAAGTTGTTGACGGACCGGAGCAGGCAGAGCTCGATTTTGAGCGAGGCTGGCAGGTCTTTGAGGAAGAGCCGTCTGCAAGCGCGGGGCGGGAAGGATGGAAGGCTGATGAGAAGGCGGAAGAGCGGGACAATCCGGAGGATATAATTCAACCGGAAGTATCATTAGGGGCAGCAACAATAGAAGTGTTGCTGGAGACATCGCAAGAAGTGACATTGTTGGAGACCCCGGAAGACGATCAGTGTATCGAATCGTCAGAAGATGATGAAGCTGCTGGAGGGATGGAGTTGCCGGAGGAGTGGCGGGAGTTGTTGCTCCGATTGTCTGGGCCTCACAAGAAAATGCTGTCCGCTTTGCTTGACGGAGAAGGTGACGGGGTTCGTCACGACATTGCCGAGCAAACCGGCTCGATGCCCGAACTGCTGCTTGATGAGA
>DJTQ01000054.1 GCA_002439285.1 Paenibacillaceae bacterium UBA6304 | reverse complement strand
CGCAGGCGCCAAGGCCGCGCCGCCTTGCTCAGCGGCGGCCCGGCTCACAACCGCGCAGCTCTCCGCACGCGGCGCACCCCGGCGCTGGCTGCTTACCCCGGCGCCAGCGCGCTCCGCTGCGGCTTCCCGCTTCAGCCGCTCCGCGCGGAAGTCGTCAAAATTGCCGAGCGTTACGGATAGCTGTCCGTCCTCCAGCAGCCAGATCTGGCCGGCCATTTTGTTGATGAAGTAGCGGTCATGCGAAACGGCCAGGAGGGAGCCGGGGTATTCTTCCAGCGCCTCTTCCAGCGCTTCGCGCGAATCGATGTCGAGGTGATTCGTCGGCTCATCGAGCAGTAGCAGGTTGGGCTTTCTGTACATCAGAATCGCCAGCCGGAGTCGCGTCCATTCTCCGCCGGACAAACTGCGCACCTTTTTGAAGACATCGCTGCCGTAGAACAGAAACCGGGCGAGCTGATTCCGCGCTTCTCCCGTTTCCATCCCCAGTTCGTCGCGGAAATACTGCAACACCGTTCCATCTTCGCCAGCCGGAGCGGATTCCTGGGCCAGATACCCGGTTTCCACCCGGGAACCGAGACGGATTTCGCCCGCATCCGGGGAAGTCATCCCGAGAATGCTTTTTAATAGCGTGCTCTTTCCGGCCCCGTTGCCGCCGATCAGCGCGGCGTTCTCCCCGTATCTCAGCGTGCGGGATACCCCGGCGTACAGCATCCGTCCGCCCGCGGATTGCCTTACCTCCGAGAGGATAAGCGCTTCTTTACCCGAGCGGCCGGCTTGCTCCAATTGCAGATCGATCCGTTTTCTTTCCAGGACCGG
Source organism: Paenibacillaceae bacterium UBA6304 (assembly GCA_002439285.1). Taxonomy (GTDB): domain Bacteria; phylum Bacillota; class Bacilli; order Paenibacillales; family Paenibacillaceae; genus Fontibacillus. Next base: position 7,200 of record DJTQ01000054.1, on the reverse strand, counting down.
CTTCTTCAGCTTAACCATCCGGTCCAGCGCTTTCTGCATCGAAGCTGCCCGCCGGTGAAATCCCGGATTCGGCGGATTGGAACGGTTGCCCCATTCGATCAGTTGCTTGATCGTTTCCTGCATCTTTTTGATTTTCTTTTGCTGTTCCTGATAATCGGCGAATTGCTGGAGCAGCCTGGTTTCCTTTTCTTCTTTGTATCTGCTGTAATTGCAGTGGTACGTGAACGCTTCGCCATCCTCGATTTCGATAATCTTTTCAGCTACCGCATCGAGAAAATAACGGTCATGCGAAATGACCACCACCGTGCCGCCAAAAGAGCGGAGGAAGCCCTCCAACCATTCGATCGCGGCCATGTCGAGATGGTTGGTCGGTTCGTCAAGCAGTAAAATGTCCGGATTTTGCAGCAGGATAACGGCGAGGCCGACCTTGGTTTTTTCACCGCCGGACAGAGAAGAGAAGGTGCGGTCATATTGCTCCCTCGGGATACCGATCCCGTCCGCCACCCGGTCGATTCCCGCCTCGATTTCATAGCCACCGCCGCGCTCGAAGCTTTCCTGCAATCTTCCGTATTGCCGGAGGAGCGACTCCAGGGCAGACTCCAACCCCTCCGCCGCCACCCGGGACATTTCACTCTCCAGAAGCGACATTTCCGCTTGGGCCTCCAGTAGCGGCCGGAAGGCGGATTGGAGCACCTGGTACACAGTCTCTTCCCGGCCGTAATCGGGGATTTGAGCCAGGGAACCGATCACCGCGTCTTTGGAAATCATCAGCTCGCCCTGATCGGGAGCTTCGCTGCCCGTGAGCAGGCGCATCAGCGTCGTTTTGCCGGTTCCGTTCCTGCCGATCAGTCCGACGGTTTCGCCTTCTTTGATTTCGAACGACACATCGATGAGCACCAGCTCGGCGCCGTAATATTTTTGAATATGAGCACATTGAATCATCATTATGATTATCTCCTTCGGCCAATGCCGCCCAGAGCACCTCATTAGATAACAAAAAAAGGCTGCAGGAAAAACCTGCAGCCTTCTTCACACGCACGATTTCAGTCCGTGAGGTAGGGGAGGAGCGGCATCTCGCAATTAGTATTGGATATCGGATTGTGTAATTTGAACAGACTTATCCCGTTGAGGAAAAAAGCATGAACAACGCCAAACATTGCCACCGGCAGTTGGCTAATCCGATTCCACGCAAACTTGCGATCCACTTCTACCCACCTCCATTCATGAAACAAGATATTGAAATTATATGCGCTGCTAATGGAAAAATCAAGTAAACAAGCAAAAGAAACAATTCACAAAAATTTAATGTTTCGCCTTGGAATTTATCGGGTAATGATTGGTTTGTTGTTTATTTCCATATTATTTTCCTTTATAATCATCCTTAGGCCAAAAACGTAGTTTCGCCACGGCGGCTGCGCAGTGTCAATCCATGATAAAGTAAGGGGAGCCTAATTGGAAAGAACAACAGTGAAGCAAATCTTAGATGAATTGCTGGAAGCATCAGGCAGCGAGGTCTCCGTCAACATGAAGTCCCGGTTCCCGGGCGGTCGCAATGTGGGCGGTAAATATAGCATTTCGGATCATTCGGTAACGATGTACCTGGGAGAAATCAAGAAGCAGTGCTTGACACTGTTCGGCTCGGTTGATGATTGCGAGCGGATGCTCCGAATCGTCTTTGCTCACGAGCTTGGTCATGCGGAGGATGTCATGCTGGATGAATTGTCTCAGCGTCTCGATACCTGCGACAGTGAGCTGGAACGGAAGAGAATCGCCCTCCGGATCGAAGAGAATGCCTGGGATTATGCCAAGAAACTTGTACCTGATACAGACCGGCAGATGATGGAGACGGTTATTTACTATTCACTGCAGTCCTACCGCGAAGCAATCGCACAAGAAACAGCACAGGAAATCGCCTGATACAGGCTGCACGAATATAAAGAAGAGCTTTATTGTAAAAGGGTTAAACCCGGCTTAACGCCGCGGTTTAACCCTTTCGTTTATACGCTGCTTTTGCCTAGTTCCAGTCAGATACGATTCGCGGCTCTGCAACTTATTGAATTCGTATATTTCCCGACGTCGTTCTGATCTTGATGAGGTCCTTGGTCTCCAAGGGAGATTCAGGGGCCTTAATACTGCCGGACGAAGCCTTTAAATCATAAATTCCTTTGAACTCAGGATCAACCGAAATCGTAACATTGCCGGAATTAGCCGAGATATCCAGCGAGTCCGAGCGTTGGCCTGACAGGGTGATATTGCCCGAAGTGGTCGTCATGATGCCATCTCCTGAGAAATCATGGATGCGGATATTTCCGGAGTTTAATTTGGCATCGATCGGGCCTTTCGCATTATCGATATTGATTCCACCCGACGTCCCGTGGGCGGTGAGACTCCCTTGCAACCGCTCCACCTTCATATTACCGGAGCTTATCCGGATCTCGGTATCCCCTTGGACCTCAGAAACCTTCACATTGCCGGAGGTTGCCTTCATCGTAAGATGTTCGGATGTAATAGAAGAAGCAGTCAAATTCCCGGAAGAAGTGGTGAGTTTAATATTCTTGGCTTGCAGTCCCGAGAAATTCCCGTTGTTGTAGCGTAGCGTAAAGTCTATGTTGTCGAGCATCTGCGGATCGGCTAAAGCCACGGTCATATGCTGTTTGCCGGACTGAAAATTGATGGTTAGAAAGCTCCATTCAGCTTGGTCCGTTAAGTCGATGCTGACATCCGGTCCGGAGATGGTTGCTGTCTTCAGCTTATCGATGGTTTTCTGGGCCAAGTTCCCACTAATTTCAATATAATTGCTTCCATCAGGACTTTTGATAAAATCGACATCCATATCATAGCTGCTGTCTACCGCCAGGGAATCCAGCGATTCCAAGCTCCATTTTTGCTGGTAGTAAGGATCCTCATCCCCGAAGTGAAACCCCTGGTAAGCCATTCCGGCAAATCCGATAATGATTAGAATTATGGCCAGCAAGGACCATCTTTTGTTATTCATGTCCCGTACCTCCTTTGGCTACCCGAACATTCCATCCCCAGTAGGATACGCTGATTCGGACCAGCGCCTTTAAAACATAACGCGAGGCTATCGCGAGAAGGATACCCACGCCTACGAGAGCTACTGTGGCGTAGCCTTTTGCTGCAAAAAAACCATGACCGAAGGCATAATCCAGCGCCACTCCCAGGGGACTGATAATTCCTGCCAAGGCTGAGACCACCAAGCTGATCCCGACGGCCCAGAAGGAAAAGAGCAAGGGGACGAGAATCAAATTCAGAAAACAAAGTCCGATATACACCATCGTAGTGGTAAACCCGCTGCGCCGTCTAACTGATTGCTGCTGGACAGGGGCCTGCACGGGACCGGGGTCGGGAATTTCCGGATTAAACCAGTAGACCGGTTCTTTGGGGATGAAGCGTCCGTCGATGGCTTCTTTGGCCAGCTCTGCGGGATGGCCCAGCTCATGCGCAATTTCTTCTTCGGTTTTGCCGTTTTGCAGGGCAAAGGTAAAATGGGCTTCGTAATCTTCCATCAGTTCGCTTCGTTCTTCCGGCGGCAGAACCGAAAGATGGTCATGAAGCTGCGCCATAAATTGATCTTTATTCATAAGCGGCTTCCTCTCTCGATTAAATTAGATACGCTTTTGACAAATTGCTTCCACTCGATCACCAGTCGTTTCATGTAATGTTCACCTTCGGGCGTCAGCTTGTAATATTTACGCGGCGGGCCTCCCGTGGATTCCTGCAGATAGGTCGTGCAGTAGCCCTCGCCCACAAGTCTTCGGAGCAGGGGATAGAGCGCACCCTCCGCAACTTCGATATGTTGGGACACGGATTGGGCGAGCTCATATCCGTAGCGGTCATGCTCATGGATAAGCACCAGCACGCATAATTCCAAGGCGCCTTTCTTGAATTGGACGCTTATATCCAATGATATCGCCTCATTTTCGCTGTTTAATAAAATCCAGTACTGAATATTGATTAGTATTGTTGGATACATAATATCATGCAGTACTGATTAATGCAACATAGTGGAAGGCAACCCTTTTCAAAACGGGCCAGGCCAAAATAAAAAGCGATTGGACAAGGGCGTTAAGCCTTAATCCAACCGCTTTATAGGACAACATCCCGATCCCCATTCCTTAATGATGCCGTGGATGGCTTCTATTCACGGGTTCCATATTGCGGACTGAGCCGAGGCAGGTCTTCCGTTGCCGGGCCTTCGATCACGGCACCCGTATAATCGAATCTAGAACCATGGCATGGGCAGTCCCAGGAACGTTCGGCCGGGTTCCATTTGCATTCGCATCCCATATGCGTACACGTGGTGTCCACTAGATAAATGTTTCCTTCGGGGTCTCTGTAGGCCCCGGCTTTTTTGCCTAGATGTTTGACGGCGGACCCTTGATCCGGCATCAGATCCTCGACTTTCCGATGGACGATGTCCACTTTGCCGCTGATTAATTCCTTGGCGACGTTGGCATTCTGCACGACCAGGTTCTTAACTCCGGGATTCGCTTTAAAGCGGGACGGGGTGAACAACTCGGCATACCGATTGTCTTTCCCTTGAATCAGGTCGGAAATAAGCAAGGCGGATAATGTCCCGCTGGTCATGCCCCATTTGCCGAAGCCCGTAGCCACGAATATATGCGGGTGACCGGAGGTGATTGGACCGATATAAGGGACTTGATCGATCGTCGCAAGATCCTGGGCGGACCAACGGTAGGGGGTTCTCTTCGCACCGAACGTCATACCGCCGAACTTCTCAAGCTCTTCATAGTGCTTGATCGTACAGTCGCTTTGTCCGGTTTTATGCGATTCCCCGCCGACCAGAATCACTTCTTTGCCCTCCAACTCGGCGGCTCGCAGCGAACGCTTTGGATTGCCGCAGTTAATGTACATCCCCCCGGCGTAAGGGGTTTCGGGTTCGATGGCTACGACATAGGAACGGTCGGCATGAAGCCGGGTGAAGTAGAGCCCGCCTCCGTCGTAGAAAGGAAAGTGCGACGCCGAAATGGCATTCTTGCAAGTAATCGTCACGCCCGATTCCGTCTTCAGCAGGAGCTTTCCGTCTCCGGTTTCTTCAGCGGAATCGGCCATGGTCGTATTTTCGTACAATTCCCCGCCATGCTTAACTACGTAATCAACCAGTGTATGCAAATACTGAAGCGGATGAAAGCGGGCCTGATCCGGCATCTTGACCGCTCCCTTGACCACCATCGGTAATGGAATCGTATCGCACCATTCTCCGGGCAGATTCAGCTTTTCATAAGCCGCCCATTCTTTTTTAAGCTGCTTCAGCTGATCGTCGGAGTCCGCATACAAGTAGGCGTCTTCGGTTTTGAAGCCGCATTCGATGTCATGTTCACGAACGGTTTCCCCGATAAAGCGGAGGGCCTCCCGGTTAGCCTCAAAATAAAGCCGGGCATTTTCATCTCCAAAATGGGAGATCAGATTGTCATAGATCAATCCGTGTTGAGCAGTAATCTTCGCTGTGGTATAGCCGGTCGTACCGTCCAGGATTTTACCGGCCTCGACGACCGCTACTTTCAGCCCGGCTTTAGCAAGTACATAGGCCGCAGTAATCCCGGTAATTCCGGCTCCCGCGATAAGGACATCCGTTTGAATATCACGCTGAAGCACGGGGAATGAGGGGAAGGACGATGTTTCTCTCCACAGGGATTCCGGATATCGGGGGAGTCCAGGAGAGGTGAATGAACTGCTGTTCATAAGGGGGCCTCCTTGTTTGGTTTATTGTCTCATTATTACCACTGCAAGGAGATAAGAAACGAAGATGGTAGGGATATGGATTTGAAATTCGCATGGAAAAGGGATGAAAAGCAGATACTGGGATCAGGATTCAATATGGATGGGAGCTGCTGAGTATGATACGCAATCGGTCCCGCGGCCGGGCCGGCCATAACAATAATAGCAAATTGCAGAATGGGGAATCGCTGAAATCCGGAGACTCCGGGAAATCCAGTGCTTCCTTCGCCGCTACGCCGACCATTTCGGGTCAATTGGAGACTATGCTGGGCCTCATCCGGAAGGAATCGGGAGACAGTCCCGATATCGTCATGCGTCAGTTCAAGCTCGGAGATCCTTCCTCCCGGCAGGCTGAAGCGGCGATTGTATTCCTGAACGGGCTTAGCGATGAGAACACCATTAACAGCATAGTGATGAGATCTTTGATTGAATTCAGGCCTGATCCGAAGCTTATTGCCGACCCGGACCGGCTTATAGAGACGATTCTAAAGGATACAATCACCTCGGGGGATTGCTCGATCCAACTGGATTGGAAGGATATGCTGTTGTCGGTCTTAAGTGGGGATACGGTTATTTTGCTGGAAGGCTGTGATAAGGCGCTTGTGATTAGCACCCCGGGTGGGGAATGGCGCGCAGTGACGGAGCCTTCTTCCCAACTCGTCGTCCGGGGGCCGAAGGACAGCTTCGTGGAGTCGATCGGAATTAATATATCGCTCATTCGTCGCCGCATTAAGAATCCCGACCTATGGCTCGAAACCATGAAAGTCGGAACCGTATCTCATACTCATGTGGGGATCATGTATCTCAAAAGTATGGCAGACGAGAATCTGGTGGAAGAAGTGAAACGGCGTCTCCATGACATAAAGATCGAAGCTGTGCTGGAGTCCGCTTATATTGAAGAATTTATTCAGGATGAGACCTTTACGCCCTTTCCGACGGTATTCAATTCGGAGCGTCCGGATGTGGCGGCCGGGAACCTGCTTGAGGGCAGAGTCGTGCTGCTGGTGGACGGAACTCCGTTCGTCCTGATTCTTCCGACGGTGTTTGCTCACTTCTTTCAATCTCCTGAAGATTACGCGCAACGTTATGACATCACGATTTTGATGCGTTTGATTCGCTATATTAGCTTCATCATTCTTCTGCTGGGCCCCTCGGTGTACGTTGCGCTAACGACCTTTCACTACGAAATGATTCCTTCTCTTCTGTTAATCAGTTTTGTGGCCCAGAGGGAGGGAGTACCATTTCCGGCCTTTGTCGAAGCAATGCTAATGGAAGTCGCTTTTGAAATCCTCCGGGAGGCCGGGGTCCGAATGCCGCGGGCTATCGGTCAAACCGTCTCCATCGTGGGCGCGCTGATCTTGGGCCAGGCTGTAGTGGAAGCGGGAATCATTACTCCGGTCATGGTCATCGTCGTTGCGCTCACGGGAATCGCCAGCTTTG
>DJTQ01000055.1 GCA_002439285.1 Paenibacillaceae bacterium UBA6304 | reverse complement strand
ACTACCGAAACCCCGATGCCAAGAGGGGTAGCGTAATGAAGAAACGGCATTTGCAACCCAACCACCGGTAGGATGATGCTAATCAGATAGCCCAGTGCGATCCCGCCGGTGGCAGCGACTACGCCCAGCTTGAAGTTCTCCGTCGCTTTAATCAATTTAGTCTTGTAGGCAATCAGCAAAGCCAGGAATACGCCCATAGTCAATAAGGCGGCTTGCAGGGTAATCCCATTCAAGAGCGATTCATATTGGGCTGAAATTGCCCCCAGGAACATCCCCTCCGCAATCGCATAAATCGGAACCAGGTAAGGGGAAGCTTTAGGAACAAAGCTGGTAATCAACGCTAAAATAAAGCCGATGATCGCGCCTCCGATGGCCATAGGAACTACATTGTAACCGTCAAAATAAAGCATCCACGTACTGAACGCGCTTCCCAAAAGGATAATCAGCGTAATGAACGCTTTGTTTACAGTCCCTTCAATCGTCATCGTATTCATTCCGGAGAATTGCTCTTGTCTTTCAAAAGTGCTATCTTTCAATGTTGGATTTCCGCTTCTTCCGATCAAGAAATAACCACCTCGTTTATGAATTTCCTTCATAATATCATATTTCGTCCAGGAATTATGCAGCTTTTTTAACTCTGTCCTTTGGCGCCCTTGGTGAACCCTTGTACCGGTGGGAACGATCCAAAATTGGCTTCTCCAGTAGGAAATACGATAATGAAGCAATCGCGTAAGAAACCGCAAGGACGCCAAGCGAAAGCCAAATCCAACGGTCCAGTGCCATGATGCCTCCGAAGTGGAAATCCTTGATCCAATATTTGACCGCTAGCGTCATTAACAGGTTATGCCAAATATAAAGCCCGAATGACACCTTGGCCGTATACCGGAAAAAGGGATTGTCCATGCCTTTACCGACCCAACGGGAGAACGGGACCGTCATGAGGAAGCAGCCGATGAGGATGGTGAAGAACGGAAAGAAGAACGGTTGGTGCTGGATGCTCAAGCTGAATTCCGGTTTATGCCGGGCCAGCCAAAGCAAGAGCGCGGCTGCGATCAAGCTGACTGCGCTAAGCGCATCGAAGAGTCCATTGCTGCGAAGCTTGGCTGTGCGCTCGGCCTTGTGAAGACGGCAAACCAGACCGGACGCTATGATTCCGATTGAGAAATGACCGAACATCCCAACCGGATTGTAATTCGGCATCCAGAACTTCGCGCCGCCGATGAGTCCATAATCCCAGCCGCGCAATACCTCATCCGGTGTGAGGAAACGGTGAATCAACTGGTTGGCCACAACCACTACGAGCAGCACGCCCACCCAATAGAGCATCGCTGCCGGGAAAGATCTCTTTTTACGAAACAGCTTAAACAGACCATACATAAAGATGGGCATAAGAATATAACTGATGACTTCAAAGCTGATCGACCAGAACGGTCCATTGATTTCCGAAGGAAAAAAGGTGGTGTAGTGGAATCCAGAGGTGAAGGTCAAGCCGGTTAAGGAGCGGAGCCAGAAATGCTGTGAGTCAATGTTTAAGGTGAGCACCAGAATCATGCAAAGGATAAACGCGAAGTAATAACCCGGCATAATTCTTGCCGCTCTGCGGACGACGTACTGTTTGATACTGGGGTATTCCCCTTCATGCAGATAGCGCTTCCAAAACGGATAGGCCAGCAAATAACCGCTAAGAACAAAAAAGATACTGACGCCCACATTGCCCAGAATGAGAAATGATTGCAATTCCTGAACCGAAGACTTCTGTGCGTATACCGCCATCGTTTGCGCAAGATGATGAAAAATAACGCCCAAACACGCCAAAGCCCGGAGCCCGTCGGCACCGGCCAAATGGCTCGACTGTTCTTTCAACGTTTGTTTCACCGTGAATCCTCCTTTGGTTATTTTAACTTCTGGTTATTTTGCTTCTCTATGTAGTTATTTTTTGCGTAGTTACCTCGTATGTTCTTGCTGTTATTCGTGCTACCCCTACTTTCTTCCTAATCCTACCACATTTGATCTACTTCAACAGAGAGGAAGTTCTTCTTATTCGAAGTATAATTTCTTACTTTCAAGTAACTATTGGAGGTAAAAGTGTCTTCATACTCCCCAACTCCAATCCACTTCGCCCAATTACCCGGGAAATCTACAACTATTGCTAATTTACTCGTATACGAGGCGATCCACGGGAATTAGATGGAATACCTACAGGTAATTTGTTCGTATGCGCCGTATTGCAGCATTTAGATGGAAAACCTACAGGTAGATTGCTCATATGTGGCGTTTCGCAGCATTTAGATGGAAAACCTACAGCTAATTTACTCGTATCTGACGTTTCACAGCATTTAGATGGAAAACCTACAGCTAATTTGGCTGGAATAGTGAAGATGGGATAGTTTGGGCTGAATTAACTGGAGGTTTTCCAGTTAATTCTTTCTCATTATAAATTTGTTCAAAAATAACTGGAGGTTTTCCAGTTATTTTTAGTTTTTTTCTATTAATTCCAACGCCGATATAGTCACCGCACAGTATTTAGCATATACTTGAGCTAGAAGCGACGAAGAACGTCCTGTTTCACTCGATTGAGTGAGGCGGGGCGTTTTTATTTTTTAGCGAGAGGATGAATTAGCCATGGAATTTGAGGAAGCGCACATCATGTGGATTCAAAAGCATGTGGCAAGTAGAACGGGTGAACGCCGGGGACGGCTGGAGCGTGGTCATTTGCATGCTGAAAGACTCTTTCTCCGCAATGTCTGGTGGCCGCTAAGAGGTAACTTGGAGTACCTCCATCCGGAATATGAAGTTTCCGATTGGCGGGGCAGATCCTATTTTGCGGATTTCGCCTGGATGCCCGGGTATGTAAAACTCATCATTGAAATCAAGGGATATGCCTCCCACGCCCGGGACATGGACCGGCAAAAATTCAGCAATGAACTGAACCGCGAGACCTTCCTGTATGCGATGGGTTGCCACGTGATCTCCTTTGCGTATGACGATGTGGAGCAGCACCCCGAGCTTTGCATTACCTTATTGCGGATGGCCTTGAGTCGATACCAAACTGAACTGGCCCCGTCTGAACGTGCTGTTTTCGCTGAAAAGGAGCTCATTCGACTCGCCGTCCAAATGACCGGGCAAATTCGCCCCAAAGATGTAGAGCTCCACTTTGGAGTCGATCACAGGACAGCCGTCCAGATGCTGCGGAAATTGTGCGACAAAGGCTGGCTGCTCCCCTCCCTCCGCGGCTCTGGCCAAAGGCTCGTCCGATATAAGCTGGCTCACAATGTTCTGGATTACTTTGAATGACTGGAGGCGAATGGGGCTGCCGCTAAGATAGTAAGGGACTGGCTGGGGTTAGCGAAAATGTGATAGTGGAAAAGTGCGGATTTCTACTAAGTAACATTAGATAAAGACTAGCTAGCTAATATGTGACCTCTCGGCGTGTGAATGAAATGGTGGAGCGAGCGGATTATTATTACTATTATTGCAAAGTTACTTTAACTAACTGGATAACTTATTGGAGATTCACTATTTGAGGTGATTGCAGCGCAATTCCAAGACAACTCGCAGAAATTAAATGGAAAACCTACAGCTAATTTGGCTGAAATGCAGGAAGTAACTGGGGTTAGGCTGAAATAACTGGAGGTTTTCCAGTTAAATCAGCCCCGGACCGCTCTTATTCGAAATTAGCTGTAGAAAATCCAGTTAATTAGGGAGAAAACTAGCCCGGGTCGGCGGCAAGACCTGCTAACTCACGACTGGACCTTGGGCGCTTAGAACATGGACGCTTAGGCCATGGACGCTTAGGCCATGGACGCTTAGGCGTGGGCGCTTAGGCCATAAGCGGCCTGAGCCGTTGGCTGCTTGCAGCACCGTCGTCGCCCGCCCTGCGCTTACGCCTGCCCCTGCTCTTGCCGCCTACCCCAACCCTGCGCCTGCGCTGTCATCACGGGCCGCAATGTTACAACAAAAATATCGCGACGACCGTCGTCACGCCAAGACCGATCAGCACTGGCTTCAGGTTGCGCCGGGCCAGCTCGAACGGGCTGACGCCGCAAATGGCCGCAGCGGGGATGAGCGCCCACGGGATGAGCGTGCCGCCGCCGACCCAGATGGCGGCGACCTGCCCAAGCGCCGTCAGCGTGGCGGCGCTGGAATGCGTGGCGACCGCGAACAGCTGGGCGATCGATCCGGCGAGGGAGATGCCGGAGAAGCCGGAGCCGTCGAGGCCGGTGATCGCCCCGGCTACCGCGGTCGTGACGGCGCCCACGGCGCCGTTCAACGGGACGCTGCCCGCCAGCGCGACTCCGAGGTCATTGACGATCCCGTGCGAAGCTTCCGGGAGCACCTTGCCGAACAGGTCCGTAAACGCCGAATCGCCCAGATAAAAAAAGGCGGCGATCGGAATTACCGGACCGAACACTTTAAACCCGAAGACGAATCCGTCGATGAGGTAGGAAGTCACTTTCTCAAGGCCCTGATTGCGGTGCGCCACCAGCGTGACCGCAATCAGAATGAGGACCGCCGTTCCTCCGACGAGCGCCGTCGCATCCCCGCCCTGCAGGTTCAGCCAAAACATCGCTGCGACGTCGGCCACAAACAGGAGCGGAATGAGGACGGCTAGCGTTTTCTTGGCACCGGGCGCTATCACCGCCCGCTCAGCTCCGGCATTATCTGCGGCGGCAAGCGCGTCGGCAGCACTTTTTCCCGAGAGGAGTCCGTTCCGCCACGTTCCCCGCTTCATATCCCTGCGCATCATCCAAAACGCCATAATGGTAGTCACGAGCCCCATCACGATGACCAGCGGCACGCTTGCCGCCATCACCTCGTTAACCGGAAGCCCGGCTGCATCCGCCGTCAGCTTAGGCGCGCCCTGAATAATATAGTCACCGGATAGCGCAATTCCATGTCCGAACAGGTTCATCGCCACCGCAGCTCCAAGGGCGGGAAGCCCTACGCGAAGCGCAACCGGCAGGAGCACGGCACCAATCAAGGCCACCGCCGGTGATGGCCAGAAGAAGAAAGAAGTCACCATCATGATCAACCCGATCCCCCAAAAGGCAA
>DJTQ01000365.1 GCA_002439285.1 Paenibacillaceae bacterium UBA6304 | reverse complement strand
CGGCTTCGTCCAGCACCAGAATCTGTACGTGGCGCAGCTCGACGAGTCCTTGATGCATCAGATCGATCAATCTGCCCGGCGTCGCAATCAGAATGTCCATACCTTGCCCGAGCACTTGCTCTTGCGCGCGTTGCGACACGCCGCCCACAATTACGCCGCAGCGCAGATTGGTGAAGCGTCCATAGGACTTGGCATTATCAAATATCTGAATCGCCAGCTCTCTTGTTGGCGTCAGGATCAGCGAACGAATGACGCGCTTGCCGTTCGGACGACCCTGCTGTCCGCTCAGCAGTTGGATGATCGGCAGCAGGAATGCCGCAGTCTTGCCTGTCCCCGTCTGGGCACAGCCAAACAGGTCACGGCCTGCCAGCGCGGGCGGAATAGCTTGCTCCTGGATTGGCGTAGGCGCTGTATAATTTTCTTTGGCCAACGCTTTAAGAATGGGTGGAATTAATTGCAATTGTTCAAATGTCATAAGCTCTCCTTCTTCAAGCCCCGTTACTACGCAAGCTCATGTATGCATTATACTCCAGATAACGAAGAGAAGCCTATATTAGCTAATCGCCGTCATATTTGAATTTTGGCATGAAATCGGCCCGTACTCCGTAGGTTTCGCATTGATTAGAGTTCGATGATAAAGTTAATGCGTGTATTTAGGACAGAATCATCCCCTGCCATCACAGCGAAAAAGAAGGCTACCCTGTTAACGCTCTGCCGAGCCCATAGGGTAACCTTTAAAGTGATCTCAGACTAGATATTAATACGGGTCCGCTTCGTGGCTTTTTTTCACCGCGTCTTTGACCGCTTGATTCGCATCTATCGAACCTTGGCCATATTTGGAGATACCCGCATCACGACCTGGAACCTTGTCTTCCTTCTTCATTTGTTCGATTTCCTTCATTTTCTGTTCGATACCTTCCTTCACACGGCGACCGTAGTCTCCATCGGCTTGTGTGAAATGTTCAATCATGGCCTCTTGAATGCGTTTATCGCATACCGCAAGGGCTTCGGACAGATTGTTGATCAATTCGTCGCGTTCCCAGTCTTCTAAACTGCGGTACGTCTCACCCGCTTGTCCGTAGTTGTTCGGACGATCGATAGGTTCACTCAGCACCGCCGCATTGTAAGTAGGACGGTGCGGTGGACGCTCTTCTTTGCTTGCTTCCTGAAGTCCGCCAATCATGGACGGTTCATAGTTAATGTGCCGACTTTCACCGGATTCCTTCGGATTACGGGTGTCCATTTGCCCCCGCTGTTGGTTCGTATGAACAGTCGTTTTCGGTGCATTCACAGGTAATTGCAAATAGTTGGAGCCCACCCGATAGCGCTGGGTATCGGAGTAAGAGAAGGTGCGGCCCTGTAACATTTTATCGTCGGAGAAGTCCATTCCATCGACAAGCACACCTGTACCAAAAGCGGCCTGCTCGATTTCCGCATGGAAATCCACCGGATTGCGATCAAGAACCATTCGGCCTACCGGCTGCCAAGGGAACTTATCTTCCGGCCAAAGCTTCGTATCATCCAGCGGATCAAAATCAAGCTCCGGATGGTACCCATCCTCCATGATTTGCACAAAAAGCTCCCATTCCGGGAAGTCCCCGCGCTCAATAGCCTCATATAAATCCTGTGTCGCATGACCGACGTTTTTCGCCTGGATCGCGTCCGCCTCATCCTGGATTAAATTGCGGATTCCTTGCTTAGGCTCCCAATGATATTTTACAAGCACCGCATCGCCTTTATCGTTTACCCACTTATAGGTGTTGACGCCAGATCCCTGCATATGGCGGTAGGTTGCTGGAATTCCCCAGGGGGAGAACAAGAATGTAATCATGTGAGTAGCCTCAGGGGTACGGGAGACAAAGTCGAACATTCGCTGCGGATTGGATACGTTCGAAGCCGGGTCTGCCTTAAATGCATGGATCATATCGGGGAATTTCATCGCATCGCGAATAAAGAAGATTTTCAAATTGTTTCCCACCAGATCCCAGTTCCCGTCCTCCGTATACATCTTTACAGCAAAGCCGCGTGGATCTCTTGCCGTCTCCGGCGAATCCTTCGCCCCCGCTACGGTCGAGAATCTGACCATTAACGGTGTTCGCTTCCCGGCCCCGGAGAATACTTTCGCCCGTGTATATTTCTCCACCGGCTCGTTCCCAACTTTCCCATAGGTCTCAAAATATCCGAATGCCCCCGAACCACGAGCATGGACCACCCGTTCCGGGACTTCTTCCCGGTCGAAATGAGAGATTTTTTCGATAAAGTGGTAATTCTCCAGTGTAGCCGGCCCCCGATTACCAACGGTCCTGATATTCTGATTATCCGTTACAGGATGGCCCTGACGCGTCGTCAATGTATCACGATGTTCGTCTTTCTGTTCCTCAGTCATTAACATTTCCTCCTCCAGGCTTTTATGTATAAATTACCCTTTGGTTGGTCGTTTCATGCAGTAGCGGCGATCGATATAAGACTTAATCTGGACGAATAGTCGCTTATGCTGACCTCTAATTTAACTTAGAATTACTATCCTGACTGCCACTAAAGTAAGTGGGATTAAACTTTACGTACTTGCTTAATTATTTCAATATATTGCAGGTCGCCATATCCAAGTGTCGGAAATATAGAAATCAGTTGTTTCACCAACTCATCTTCAGATAAATGGACGTGGCTTTTAATATATTTCTTTACGCTGTTATCTTCAGCTAACATACTTAAATGCAGCTCAATAGCTTGATACATGACTGGCAATAACTCTAACGATGGCTTTTGTTGATGCATAAGCACTTCTTCATATACATTTTGATAGCTACCTAAAAAAAGTTCCGTTTGATTTACTTTAAATTCATCATCCCGAAAGCTATTTAAAAATACCCTTCCCTTATAATTAGATTGCTCTAGATAAACTAATACAGTTAATAGATTCATTTGGCAAAATACATCTTCTCCAAACCATAAAACGATGTAATTATAGTGATTTTGAAATAAAGGTTTTAAGGGATCGATGACTATTTTTTTGTAGCTTTCTACTGGACTTTGATGTCCTTCTGCACGGAGCTGGATAAATAGATCATCAAATATTTGCTTTGAAGTGGAGTGCACACACATGGCTTCATTAAATGGAACATAATCCGAGTTACCCATTAATTTATTGGAGTGAAATTCATCATACATTCTTTGCCCATTAAAAATATTTAAAACATCCGCATCAAATAACTCTGCTTTTCTATTTTGTAATTGTGTTACTTCTTCTTTAAAGTTCATATTAGTTCCATCCCCCTTTTGCATAAATGTCAGCTTTGCATAGGACTGAACGGGTCTTTGATTCATTTGCTTCACTCCTACCTACATTATAGATGGGAAGATGAGCATTCGTTTGATAGTTGTTGTGATTTCTTTACTCTTTGATAAATAACAGAACCACCTAAAGCGTTGTGAATTCAACGTTCTAGGTAGTTCTGGTTAATGGTGTCTAACAAATGTCTAACAATTATGATGCATTTAACGTTCACACGCATCTTCTTCCCCATGCGGCCCGCTGTAGGCAATATTTTCACTCACATCGTTCCTATGATCATCTACCCACGTCTGTGACTCATGAGTATGAATGATTTCTTGCAGACGCTCAATTCTCCCGCGAAGAGCTTGGCAAATCGCATGGCACCGAGCCTCATCTATAAAAAGGGAACCACGGAATATATTCCGTACTTCCTCTTCAATTCTGTCCAGCGAAGACAAGTCCAGCCAATCGAAGGAGGTCACCAGCTTGATCTGCTCATGATGATTCTGCTTGAACGGCTTGCAAGTCAGCTTGCCTTCTGCCCGAATCAAACCAAGCGGCTTAGAAAACCAAAGTGACGATCCGCTATCGTAAATCGGAGCTGGTCCGATCCAATCTAATGTCTCCACATGTCGGATCACTCCAAAATTGTTCTGGTGCCGATCTTCATTGGCAATCAGGTAATCTACCACCATCATCCGATCAAGCGCCTCAACAATGCCAGGGATACCCAGTGCTTCACAGCAGTTCACGTAATGCTGATACACCGACACATGATTGGGCTTTTGCTGGGTATGCATCACATACCAGGCAGTAATAAGCTCTGTCTGCGGGGTAATGAAGTTTTCACAAACACTGTAAGGGTAATCTTCCTGCTCCATCAGCGTATACGGAATATGGGGGATGCTGAGCCGCTCCATAATTATGCTGGCAATCACTTCATTGTACGGCTCCTGCTGAGTCGCCCCGCTTCCCCCTTTGACCAGACAGCGTTTTCCGTTCACAATCGCCCACTTCTTTTTCAGCCAGCCATCGGAGGTGTTGTCCGGCGATATCAGACTCATCGAATCGGATGAGGCCTTACCGAACAAAACATCCCCCACATCTTCCGAAAAGGGATTATCGAAAAAGTTAATGGCGCTCCATCTCAAATCGGATGCAGACGGACGTATCCAATATTGATCGGACAAGCTGAGTCCGTAGCTTTTATCCAGCAATTTTTGAGTCGTAGACAAATTCAGTTCCAGGAGTGCTTCTTTAATTCCGTCCCGGCTGGCTGGGATAGCACGGCCTCTCCACCATTCATTTAGGGCTGCCCGATCTATTTGCCCCGTCTTGACGGGTACTCCTACAGGCACATGCTGCTTTGCATAGACTTGTCTAATCGACGAAATGGAAACTGTCGCTTCATCCAGTTCAATCTCAGCCACCGGTTCGTTTTTGTGCATGAGTGTGTAGGATGTATTCCAAGAATCCGCCATAGAGTTCACTCCATTTCTCAGTTCCCTTACTTCTAGTATTTCCTATTATACCAAGCCTTAGAAGATTTCGTCATGAGTGCTCAAAGTTTTTTCTCTCCCTTTATGTGATCTCGCAGAAACTTCTCATTAGCCAAAAGGAAGCCAGTCACGTGCTTCCGTTATTTCACATTGACGACGAATGGAACAGTGAAGACCTCGCCATTATGCTGAAATTGTCCCCAAATCTTGTACGTGCCGCTTTGTGGAAAGGATGTCACGAATTGCGCTTCCGGTCCGGTCGCTTTCTCGTCCATCGGATGGACATGAAGATACTGATTCGCATCTTCCGAAAGGATCACGACATGCCCAACCGCACCCAAATAAGGTTGCAGGTTATCGATCCCCTTCTTCGTCTTTACATCGCGAATGTTGAAGGTCAAGGTCACGTCTTTCTTCGGTTTGGTGGCGCTCATGATCAGCTCGATTTCCTTGCCGTCGACTTCTTTCACCAGCTTTGAGTCAGCTGTAATCGCGGCATGCTTACCTTCCTTGCCTTCCACCTTCACCCACTCGCTAAGGGTGGTATTGGCACCGCCAGCCGGAATAAAGTCCGCAAACACCTTATACTCACCGCCCGCCGGGAACGAAGTGTTCACCGTAAATGTGCCGTCACCCTTAAACTCGGGATGAATGTGATTGAAGAACGACAAATCGTGATTGACGATGATGAGATGAAGTAACTTCTCATGATTGACATCATATTTGTTGACCGGTCTCCCGTTTTTATCCTTCACTTGAATGGTCAATTCCGTTTCTTCATTGGCCTTTGCAGCGCCTGCGGTGAATGCAAACGATGCTTGAAGATCCTCCGTTGCTGGCTTCACATCTGTACCATGACCGCCGTGGCCGCCTCCGTGATCCATATCTTCCGCCTCCTCTTGTTCATTTCCTGCAGACTTCTCGGCGTTCTCTTGACCGCTGCTAGCTGCATGGCCAGCATGGTTATTTCCGCCCTCAGGCTTCTTGTTATCCGCTTTGCCGCATGCAGCCAATAAGCTTAAAGCAAGCAACGCTGCAGCGACGAGGATGATTTTCTTCTTCATGGTTCGTTCCACTTGCAATGTTTGTTTAGTCATGTTCACTCGCTCCTTTATCGGATTAGTCTGATCATAACTTCTAGCATGCCGTCCACGACCGATTTGAGGTGATGCCGTGGACTCCTTCATGTTATTTTCCAATGACTTCCTTGTTTCGTAGTATACCCCCCCTAAGTATATTAAGTCAACATTTATTTACAGTACCCCCGTACCCTATAATTTAATTAGGATTAAAAGCAGCATCGCTGCTGCTTGAAAGCGGTCTGACCGTTATTTCATCAGTTTATGGATCGTTATATCGCCGTTACAGGATGGCCTTGGCGGGTCGCAAAGAAGGCCGCCGAAGTAATCGGCGACCTGATTGTCGGTAATTCAAATTTACATGGAGTATTTTTAATTTGCCGAGATGAAATCTGCCATTAATTCATTTACGATTTCCGCGCATGTTTTAATCTCTTTAATAAACTGGATTCCACTGGATACTGTATTGATTCCTTCTTCAAGCTGCCCATCTAACATAGCTGTTTTCAAATTTCCTATTTTTGAAAAGTTGCTATTCTCTTGTTTATCAATTGCATTTTGAGCCTCTAAGGCCACCGAATGTGGAGTTGCACGCCAGTAGCCGCCGCGACCGGTAGGAAGAAGAAGCAAATCTTCCGTACCGTGTTTTACAATATCTTGTTTAGCGTTCTCGTGCGCAGGTGATTCTACGGATGCAATGAATCTTGTGCCGAGATAAACCCCTTCGGCGCCTAAGGCAAAAGCAGCGTTTACCCCTCGCTTATCTGAAATACCCCCGGTTGCCATTACGGGTATACTTACTGCATCAACGATCATGGGAACGATTGTCATTGTACCAATTGGGATGTGTGGCGTCGAACCTCCTTCATCAAAGCCCGTAGCAACAATGATGTCAGCGCCCGCCTTTTCCGCTGCTTTGGCTCCCGAAACGGTTGGCTGCAGTTCCCTGAAAATAATGATGAATCCTAATCCCTTCAATCTTTTAATATCTTTTTCATTTGCCACGCCCACTACCACAAGAATTTTTACCTTTTCTTCAATAAGAACCTTTAATTGAGCTTCGCCATAAGGGCTTTCTCCTGAATCAACAGCAGGCGGAAAATAATTAACTCCAAAAGGTTTGTCTGTAAGCTCCCTGGTCTTTTTAATTTCAGTTCTTAAACGTTCTGCACTTTCTACGGGGCCATTAGCTACAGTATGATGCCCTGCATTTGGACCAAGCGTCCCCATGCCGCCAGCATTCGAGACAGCTGCGACCAATTCAGCGGATGTCACCCAAGACATAGGCGCTTGAATGATCGGATATTTTATTCCTAGAATATCTGTTATTCTGTTCATTTATTTAACAACTCCATTTTTAGGTTATCATAGCGGGCCTTCATGAATTATATAATTCTCTGTTTAGATTCACCTTATCTTTATGTGATAATTCAGCCGAAAACTTCTTCACCAACTTATCCCGGATATCATTCCTATGAAGTATTATATATCATCTCCAATTATGCAATTGATTGAAAAGTACGTGATTAGTATCACAATCATATTTACCTGGACGTGTATACTTTTATTCAGTAGAAATATCAAAGGAGTGTCTCGCATGGGGCGATATGAACAGCAAAGAAGTTTCTTGAAGTCAAACTTTCTTGAATTTAAACATGTGAAAACAGATAAAATTAAAGGTCTGCCAAAACCCCCGATCGTTAAACCTTACTCCTCTTCATCTGTCATTATTGATCTTCCAGAATTTAACGAGGACGTTGTAAAACAACAAAATATTTATGATTGTATAAAGGAACGAAGAAGCACCCGATTTTATGCTGAGGAAAGTTTACAACTTGAGGAGTTATCCTATCTATTGTGGGCCACTCAAGGAATAACAAGCACAACGAAGGCCGGACTTACCCTTCGGACTGTGCCGTGCAGTGGCGCAACACATACCTTTGAAACCTACCTTTTCATTATGCGGGTAGAGGGGATTTGCCCAGGAATCTACAGATATTTACCGGTGGAACACAAGCTTTTATTTATGTCTGAACTGGATGAAATCGACCAGAAAATTGATGCCATTACCTTAGAACAACCCTTTGTCCCGAATTTTGCGAAGAAGGCTGCCGTAATGTTCGCATGGAGTTCAATTCCTTACCGTTCCGAATGGAAATATGATATCTCAGCGCATAAGAAGATCCTGATCGATATTGGACATGTATCTCAGAACCTGTATCTGGCAAGCGAATCCATCGATGCCGGAGCTTGTGCGATCGGTATTTATGACCAAAACCTGATCGACGAGGTATTAGGTTTAGACGGTGATGAAGAATTCATTGTTTTTCTAGGCGCTGTTGGAAAAAAGCGAAAATAGTTCAAATGCTATATGTGCTGTGGAACAAATTGCAGCCGGATTTTGAAAGTTTAGTACAATAAGAAATCTGTAACACGCAAATAGGCAGGATCGGGGCAGTGCCCTGACCCTGCCTTAATGCATACTCTGCTTTTCAGCCACGATTGCCAAAACAATGCAGCAGATGTTGAGCCATACCGGTTCGTTTTGGAAACTCCCGTTCATTCGTCTCGATAAACAGAGCGAGAGAAAAAAAAGAATCAAGACAACTGGAATAAATGCAGAGCTCGTACGAAATAAACCTGTTTGCAAACCAGCCGCCAGCGAGATTTCCACCTCCCACCTTATTGATAAAATGTACAGCCCCACTCCAGTCACACCTGCAAATGCGGCGGCAAGAATAAATTTTTTCTTGTAAAATACCGTATCGCGCTTCTTTCTTGCATATGATTGTTATCCATTATTTTCCTCTACTATACCTTTTACAAACTTTTTCGGAAGAAGCAGAGTCTTTTATTAGAGGAGTTAATTTGTAATGCTAGGTTAAGGAGTATAATGCTGAGCGGGAATGTTTCTATTATAGAAAGGTGCAATACATATGTTAATGACAACAAGAACTACTTGGAGAAGCGTTATGAATCTATCAAAGCCCCTGACATTGCTGATGTCGATTTGCTGCAGCAAGGAGGGGCGGACATGTTACAATCGTTGAACAAGAAGCGTCACATGAACGGCTTGGATGGCTTGCGGGCCATTGCAGTATCTGCAGTAATTGCCTATCATCTGAATCTGGATTTTATCCCCGGCGGATTGCTTGGTGTCGGTATTTTCTTCGTTCTGTCGGGTTACCTAATTACAGATATTCTTTTGTCACAGTGGCGTGAGAACGGCTATATTTCACTGGGTGATTTTTGGATGAGGCGGATAAGGCGGCTCATACCCGGAATGCTCAGTATGATAGCTGTCGTAATGATTTGGCTGCTCTTCACGGATCCTTCCCGTCTTGCTGCCCTTCGGGGTGACGTTGTCTCGGGGGTATTATATATAAGCAATTGGTGGAATATATTTCATCATGTTTCCTATTTCAAAAGTTTCGGACCTCCATCCCCATTCGGGCACTTCTGGTCCCTTGCCGTGGAGGAACAGTTCTACATTATATGGCCGCTGCTTCTTATCGCTGCGATTGTTTTGTTTAAAAGAAAGGGATGGCTGGTTCTTTTTATTGTGGCGGTAGCCGCGCTATCTGCCTGTGCAATGGCCATCTTGTACAATCCGGATCTGGACCCGAGCCGGGTATACTATGGTACGGACACCCGGGCATTCGCCCTGCTGGCAGGTGCAGCATTGGCTGTGGTATGGCCGAGTCGCAAGCTCTCGTTCTCCCTTCCGGGTATTCCTCGGTTGGTGCTTGACGTTCTGGGTTTGGTAGCGCTAGCTGTATTAATCTATATGCTGTTGAATACCAGCGAATATGATCCCTCGTTGTATCGGGGAGGGATGGTACTTCAAGCTATAGCAACAACACTGCTGGTCGCTGTGCTTGCTCATCCTGCATCCATTCTGGGGTATGTGGTTGGTTCGAAGCCGCTACGATGGATTGGTGAACGTGCTTATGGATTATATCTTTGGCATTATCCCGTTATCGTCCTGACGAATCCAACCGTGGATACGGGAGGGAGCCACCCGGTCCGAATGATTTTACAGGTGACGGCAACGGTTGTTATCGCGTCCTTGTCGCTCAAATACATTGAAAATCCGATTCGTTACCATGGATTCCGTGATTCCTGGTCCCGTTTATGGGGCAGAGGTCGGAACAAGTACAATATCGGGTGGAAGCGGGCTGGACTGCTGATGATGATTCTGCTGCCATGCTTTACGGTGTCTCAGATGATGTCTTCGACTATCATCAATTCTGGCTCCCATTCCATAGCGGTGCCAGCAGCCGCGAGTACAGTAGGGTCTGACAAGAAGCCTGTACCGGAGAAAACCGAAATACCTGCCGTGACTGCCGGTAACTCCTCCAGTCAAACAGAGCAGCATACGACACAGCCGGATACAACTTCGCAACCTGTACAAACGGAAGCACCCGTTCAGAATTTGAATCCGGCCAAAGACCACAGGGAGAAATACACCGTTATAGGGGACTCGGTTATTTTGGACGCCAAGCCTTATCTGGAAAATAGTATCCCGGGAGTCTATGTGGACGGCAAAATTGGACGGCAGATGTGGCAGGCTGTAGATGTTCTGGATCATCTCAAAAGAAATGACCAGTTAGGTAGTCAGGTGGTGCTGGAGCTTGGAACCAACGGTGCATTTAATTCCAAAAAACTAGATTCGGTGCTCGATTACCTCAAGGAAGCAAAGCATGTATATCTGGTTACCGTGCGGGTGCCTCGCCCCTGGGAACGAACGGTCAATAAGGCGCTTCGTAAAGCTTCTTCCACCTACAGCAACGTATCCATCATTGACTGGAACCGTGCTAGTGAGGGGCATGACGATTATTTCGGAAAAGACGGCGTGCACCTGACGGCGAAAGGCTCGAAGGCTTTTACAGCACTCATAAAACGCAGCATGCAGTAATCAGAAAGCACCTCTACAAAAATAAAAGGTCTGCCAAAACCCCGATCGTTAAACCTTATCTAAAGACACCCTACTCGGGTGTCTTTCATTCCCGCATCTCCCGCCGCGACTCCGTATTTAATGTATAATCAAGAAAAACCATTAGTTATGCTTGAGGCAAGAAAGGATACCTATGAAAAAAGTATTCTATATCATGGACTGGGGAATATTTGGGCTTCGGTCCTATAATTATATTTTGCTGTTACTTCATCTTTTTATGGAGAATGGATATTCGCCTCAATTGCTCGTGGACCTCGTTTGGCTCTCGGCGGCCTTTATTATTCCAATGTTATTCTGGTTTCCGCAGCTAAGGATGAATAAGGAATGGTTCATTTCGCTTGAACTATTGCTAGGAGGATCTTATTATATAAAATCGTTCATGCAGGCGGATCAACTAGGGAGTGTCGATTACCTAATTCCGAGTCTTACCATCGGTTACTTATTGACCAGAAAGACGGCGTGGACTTTGCCGGTATTATTATTGCTCCCCTTTATCAGCATGTTATTCGGAAAAGTTACATGGGACCTAGCGCTCGGTTCAAGCTCAGACAACTTTCTTTTCTCATTTATCGGAATTTGGGTCAACTTTATTGCCAAAGCCTATCATGAGAAGAATAAGCTAGCTAAGGAAGTCGATGAACAAAATAAATTGTTAACCCAATATGCTGCCGAGATCGAAAGGATGACTCTGCTGGAGGAACGAAGTCGCATGTCCAAGGAGATGCATGACACGTTAGGCCACTCTTTTATTTCACTTATTATGAGTCTCGATGCCGCTATTGCCCTTTTAGACAAAAAACCGGATCTAGCCAAGGAGAAATTAATTAGCATAAGAGGACTGACAGAACAAAACCTGGATGAGATGAGGGACATCGTACACAAAATGGGGGAGGAAGAGAATATCAGTCTAGTGAGCGACGCCGAGAGACTAGTCAACAACTTTCAAGAATATACCGGAACGGTCATTCGTCTCACGCTGGAAGGAACAGAACCGCCCCTTCGTCTCGATGTGCGGCAATCGATCATTCGGGTAATCCAAGAATCTTTTACGAATGCACTAAAGCATGGAAAGGCTTCGGAAATTGAGTTAAATCTCCACTTCTCCCCATCCACTTTGCGAGTCTCCATTCGAAATAATGGAAAACCCTTAAGTAAGATACAGTATGGGTTCGGATTGACAACCATGAAGGATCGGATTGAGATGCTGGGTGGCACCTTTTCCATCTCCGCCTTGGCGGTCACTGGCGCTGAAGTCAGATGCGAAATACCATTGAAGGGAGATCCCTTGTATGTCAAAAATTAAAGTCCTCATCGTTGACGATCAGGAATTGATCCTGGAAAGTCTAAATATTATACTGGAGATGGAAGACGATATTGAGGTTGTGGGGTTGGCGAAGAATGGCGAAGAAGCGATCGATTATTGTGAACAATCCCAACCGGATATTATCCTTATGGATATCAATATGCCTATTATGGACGGCGTCATTGCTACAGCGAAGATCAAACCCCGATTCCCTTTAACGAAAATAATTATCCTAACTTCATACAAAGAGGTTGAATATGTTCTGGCTGCGTTAAGCCATGGAGCTGAAGGATTCCTGCTCAAAGCCATCCATCCCAAGAACCTTATAGCCGGCATACGCGTGGTTCACACCGGAGGCACACTCATTTCGCAAGAAATGGCGGACAAAATGATCAAAAACATGCTGCAAAGCGGTGTCTCATCGACCACAGATGGTGCAAAGGCCGTTGAACCCGAATGGCTTGAGACAAATAATGAATTCGGACTCAGCGCTCGCGAAGTCGAAGTGCTTCACAAGCTGGCGTTAGGTCTGCGCAATCAGGATATCGCTAAGGCGTTGTTTCTTAGTGAAGGTACGGTTAAGAATTACATCTCAAATATTTATTCGAAATTGAATGTAAAAGGTAGAAAAGAGGCTGCCTATAAGGCCAGGGAAACGGGGATTTTGGAGCCTTAATGAGATCATCGCACAACAGCTCTGCTCAAAGCCGACATCGTAACGGATGTCGGCTTTTATTTTTGCTAAAGTCATATGACCAGGATGTGACTAAACGGCACTGCTGACGTATGACTTTTTCAAAGTATAGTAAGATTTGTAAGCTGCAATATCGGAACATAAATAGATATTCTGTAAGAGGAAGAGGAGCGATCACTTATCATGAAAAAGACGACTACACCCGACAGCGACGCACTTAGCGTTAAGAGAAAGCCCAAGTTTGTTGCGTTCTTTCAATTCCCCCTCATCTGGATGCTTGCGGGAGTGCTTGGGATCATCCTTACCAATGCGACATTCAGCTTGTTATCCAAAGATTTAAATGCGCTAGGGTCCCTCATAATGACACTTGCCGGAGTCGCCGTTGCCATCGTCATCTACTGGCTTGCTGTGAAATTTCTGGCGCGGCGTCCCGTTCCTGAACTTCTGATCCCACAGCGTGCGCTATCGGAAGTTATTCTCGGCGCTGCCGTCGGCCTTATCTTTATCGTCGCTTCAACAGCCCTCATCGTCCTATTTGGCGGGTATTCATTCCAGTGGGCAAACGTAAACGTCAGCTCTGTCGTCTTGCCGATCATTACCACATCACTCGGCGCTGCCTTCATAGAAGAATTGATCTTTCGCGGGCTTGTCTTTCAAGCCATTGAAAAAATGGGTGGAAGCTTACTTGCACTGACCCTAACCTCCCTCTTCTTTGGGATCGCTCACCTGGGCAACCCCGGGGCTACAATTTGGGGAGCCCTCTCCATCGCTATTGAAGCCGGTGTATTGCTGGGTGCAGCCTTCCTTTGGCGGCGCAATATTTGGTTTATCATCGGCCTCCATTTCCTTTGGAATACAACCGAGGGACTCTTGGGTATTCCCGTCTCAGGCCATCCCTCCTCCGGTCTTTTCACAGTCGAAGTTACGGGTCCGGCCCTTCTTACTGGAGGTAACTTTGGCCTTGAAGCCTCGATCATGCCCGTAATAATCAGTCTGTTGATCGCCATCCCTATGCTGATTCTTGCTCATCGCAAAGGGCATCTTATATCTCTCCGTCATCCTGATGTGTTTCAATAGAAAGATTCAATTACTTCTACAGAGCAAAATTGAAAGGGGTGCCCCAAAAGACATCGTAGATGACTGACGGACACCCCTTTTTCTCCTGACCAAGCTCACTTTCACCATGTCGCTCTCCTCTTCTCCCTGAGCTCACCGAACCGCTCTATGAAGATTAAGATTAACTGGAAAACCTACAGTTATTTCGCGCGATAGGCCAGGTCCAGACCAATTAACTGGAAAACCTACAGTTAATTTAGGCACTTGCAGCGAAAAGAGCGGAAAGGATAAGAATTAACTGTAGGAAATACAGCTAAGTATCCAGAACGACTAGATTCACGATAATTAACTGTAGGTAATACAGTTAATTTGCTCCCAACCACACTCACTTCTATCGATCCCAACAGTGAATGCATGAAGTTAGTAGTTCTGATCTCTGGTTACTGGTTACTGGAAAGTTCGCTTAATGTACGCCTGTTTCGTGACTAGTTAGTTAAAGTAATATTATGACTTCCGCACGGGTCTGATATACTTCCAAAACCGCTCCGGATCATGATAAAAGTAAATGATTCTACCGGGGGAAGGATCAAAGCAATAACCGGTGCCTGCAAAATCAAAAGTTGCCATGGCCTTCTCCATCTTATCCTCCACACTACGATTTTCCTGCTCATAATCGAATGGCCCATGTTCAAAAACAATATACTCGGCTTCGGGAACCTCAATCATAAGCATTTGTGGCGGAACTTCGCCTTTATAATCAAAAGGAAGACGTGCACCATAACATTCTGTACGTGGAATACCCCAATCGCAGAGCCTGCCGTCCGGGTCATTAATGTACGCCATAATCTGACCGCTGCTGCCGTTAGATTCACTCCCACCATTGTCATCCAATTTGCCCTTGATACTAGCGAGTAAGCCGCAAATTGTATCGCAGTCCTGTCCCGGAATAAGATTTTGCTTTTGCCAAAAATCCCAATACCCATTACTCTCATAGTTTTTAATGTGCAAAAATTTGTGTGCGGGAATAGTTACAAAATAAATTTTAACATCATCGGTAGATTTCATCATACCAATCTCTCCAAATCCGAAAAAGTAGCGGTCGAAAGGGTTTATTTTTGTACGAAGGGCGACTGGCATAGGTTTCTTTCGGTATTCACTTGGAGTTACACCATAGGTTCCCTTAAAAGCTCTGGTAAAGGCTTCATGTGATGAAAAGCCATAATCAAAAGCAATATCCAACATGCCTTTTTCACTATCCCGCACCTCTTTTAGGGCAAAAGCTAATTTTCTATGCCGCAGATAATCCCTAAATTGCATACCCGATATTTCCTTAAATTTTCTTGTAGTATGAAATTCGGAATAACCTAACTTGCGAGAAAGAAATCGTAGCGTTATTGCTTCACCGTTGCGATTTTTGATACACTCATCAATTTCATCAACGATGATTTGGATTTGCTTGTGCCACTCGTACATTCGCCTGTTCACCTCATTTCAACCACTCTATAGTCATTATGGAGTAATGGAAATTGCATTGCTTGATTTTACTTGCGAAAAAGAATATGAAAAAGCACTATATTCTCCTCAGGTCCAAGCCCAAAAGAACCCGTCTCGGTCCCAAGCAATTCTGCCATCGTGGAGTTTGCGGAAAGCCTTCTTCACCTCTTTAGATAGCGATGTATTTCCATTCTCATTCACGAATACGAATTGTTCGCCGAAGTGGGTCTTCACATATTCAATCGCATCGGTCTGGTATAGCGTTCCCGTATTCCTGATTTCCTTGACCATCCATTCTGCCACTTCCTGTGCGGTTACTTCCATAGGATGATGCTCCTTTCTACTCGCTTATTGCCCCATGGGACTCCCTTCCGAAGGTCGCCATTTGCTCTTTATTTTATCGTATCATTTTTCACATGCATTAAGATTTTACAATGATATGTTTAATAATGTAAGCCTTATTACATTTTGGGGGGTAATGAATTTGAACAAGTACGACGAAGCCATGAAACTGCTGGAGGAGAAACTGGGCAACAAAGACGGCCTGATTTCTCTGTCCACCATCTCGCTGGAACCGGGGGCCGATGGCAAATGCCGTCCCGCCGCCCGCATTGTGGACGCCTATTATGAGGACGGCGCGTTCTACACTGTTACCTACGCGACCTCAAACAAGATGCTACAGATCGCCCAAAACCCCGAAGTCGCTGTTTGTATCATCGTCGAGAACTTTACAGCCGATGGGATCGGTGAAAACCTGGGCTGGGTGTGTGACGAGAACAACGCGGAGATGATGACAAAGCTGCGCAAAATATTTGCCGAGTGGTATTACGAAGCCAATAACGACGAAGACCCTAACACATGCCTGCTACGCATTCGCCTGACAAAGGGCCTGTGGAATGACGCCCATAAAGGGATCAAAAATGAGATTGATTTTGTTAATAAGACGGCAAATTAAGTGGTCTATGTGGTTTGGCTTAAACTTGATCGGCCCTTTTACCTCGAACCAACTTGTCAAAAATAGAGCCAGACATTCTCCCAAAGGGAGAATAGCCCGACTCAAATGAACCTTGTCCCTATTTTGAGATACCCGCATCAGAGGCTCATCAGAACACCTTGTATAGAGATTTTCACAACCATAAACATTTACAGAAAAAAACTAGGCGAACGCTCCCCGGTAGAGTACCGAAATGCGATCGCCTCATAAATGAATCTATTCTTTTACCATCTACTTGACGGGGGTAAGATCACTGGCAGGTCGTTTTTTCCCAACGCATTCAACTATTCCTTTCGTTGAGGTATCCGCCTATTCATGGTTCAACAACCTGACAATCATGACTCGTTCTAATATCTTCCTTTCTATTCAAATCCGTTGAACGAAATAGCGCTGCCGCAAACGAATATTAGTACCTTATTATTCTTCTGATACAATCACTCCGTCTTCTATAAGATCAGAGTCAACGGGTAGTGAGTCTGTCCTTACCGAATAGTCGCCGAATGCTTGAATCTCTCCAGCACTGTTCACTGCGATTACCCGGAAGTTATAATCCGTATCCGGCTCAAGATTCTCAAGTACAATAGAATAGTTATCGACGGAATCGATTAGTTCGCCATTCATATAAACTTGATAGGTTACCTCTTCTTCTCCATACTCATTCCAGTAGAGCCCAATGAAATTGGATCCTTGTTCAGACCTCAACTCCTGGATTTCCCCATAGTACCCGACACGGAAGGAAGTTTCAGTTACTCCGCCTTTTCTGTCATTCGCCGTAATCTGAATGTCCGAAGAACCCTTTCCGGTCGGACTAATGATTAGCATAGCTCCTTCCACGGTTGCTTCTGCAACGGCCTCATCACTTGAACGGGCGGTGAAGGTTAATTCATCATCATCGGCATCTTGGAATACCCCACTTAAATTGAACTCGAAAGGAGAGTCATAATTCACCATGATATCTGATATACGCTCCACCACCGCTGGGGCCGTATTGGTCGGTGTTGTTGGTGTTGTCGGTGTTGTCGGTGTTGTCGGTGTTGTTGGTGTTGTTGGTGTTGTTGGTGTTGTTGGTGTTGTTGGTGTTGTTGGCGTTGTTGGCGTTGTCGGTGAAGGTGAAGGTGAAGGAGCTGGCGCAGGCGTCGGCGCAGGACTCGGTGCCTGCGGTTGCCGTGCTTGCTCCTGCTGCTGCTTTCTCTGCTCTAGGGCCTTTTGCTGCTGCTCGAATTTTTGCTTTTCAGCATCCGATAGACTTTGCTTATACGCTTCCTCTGCCTTCTTAGCAGCCTCTTCCTGTTTCCTTTTATTTTCCTGCTCCATCCGTTCCCTCTCCGCCTCCAGCTTAGCGATCAAAGATTGTTTTTGCTCGGCTAGTTGACGCTGCTTATTTTGCTCCTCCCGCTTCCTATTTTGCTCTTCTTCCAACTTCTTCTGCATTTCCTGCTGTCGCTTCTCCTCATCCGATAATTGAAGCGGCAGGACATGATTTAAATCAATCTTTTTACCGGATTGTTTATTATACTCATTGATGAGTGCCTGCAATTGACCGGAGCTGATTTTGTTCTGATTAAGAGCCTCTTTTAAAATATTTCCAATCAGATGATCTAAGTTATTCTGGTATCGTTCCAGGGCATCCTGAGTCAAGCCATCCGCATTTTCTCCAGGTATAGAGCCGGAAGCTTCATTCCGCATTTTCTCCAACATTTCCGCATTTTCCTGATCTATTTTCTGCTTAGCCTTTAATAGGGCTTCAATGACAGCAGGCGAGGCTTGATTAACCAGGTCATTCAAGTCAACTATAGAGGGTTCGGTCGAATCCGTTCTGGAACTCAAGCTGAATTGCTGCGCAGGATATACTAGTGCCGGGTTCTGCCTCTCTCCATTACCTCTTGCCTGAACCAGACCGCTGTTCACCAGAAGCATTGACAGCCCCGTTACCGGATCGATGCTCACCATAAAATTCGTGCCGCGAACATTCGTCACAGCCGTCGGTGTCATCATGTTGAAGGTATCCTTGGCATTTACCAAGGAAGACACATCTGCCGAAGCCATCCCGCTCCACAGCATAAAGCTCGTACGCTTCACACGGGAGGCATCACTTGAACTCAAATTTGAAATGTACAGCTTCGAGTTTTCGCTAAGCGTAATTTCATCCTCACGGTCGGCTGTTCTGAGAATGACCGAGGTATTCTTTTCTGTGGTGATATGATCACCCTGGTGAAGCTTCATGCCATTGTACCCCTGGTAGGTCAATGATCCGCCCGCCTGATTAACCCAAACTGTTCCCTTAATCTGATCAAGCACCGCAACACGCGAATTGCGATCTACGGCAGGCAACTTATCGACAGCTTCCTCAATTTCACGTAAAATAACGGTTCTCGTAGAGAGATCCCATTCCACATCCGCCCCGAATACTTCGCTGAACAATCGGACCGGAACATAGATACGGCCATCTTTCGAATAAGGTGCTGCCTCTATCATCCGCTGCTCTTCCGAATCGTCGGCGGCATTCCGGATCGAAACCACTTCACTCTCCAGCTGCAGCCCGATACTTACCTCGCCCTTCGTCAACTCGATACGCTGGTGATCCGACGACATCTCGACCTTATAGCCCAATCTTTCGCTTAAGGCTCTCACGGGAACCATCGTATAGTCCTTTACCACCTCAGGCTGCGCATCAAAGCTGATGACCGAATCCTCCACCACAACCTTCACCTGCTCACTGCGGGGCAGATTGGATGGAAGCCGGTAATATTCAAGCTCGCGGATCTTATTGTTATAACTGTCCGCAATGAGCAGGCCGCCGCTTGGCAGTAACGCAACATCGGTCGGATTGTGAAGCAGGTTGTGGCCGTTAATACCATCTTCCTGACCCAACTGCGCAGGCACACCGGCAAGGGTACTCACTTGGCCATCCACAAGATAACGAATCGTGTGATTCAAGCTGTCCGCAATAACCAGGCCATTCTCCCCGTTTACAGCGATCCCCTTAGGAAATAGAAAGCGTGCCTCTGAATTGACTCCATCCGCATAACCGCCTTCGGCATACAGACTTTCCTTTGCATACACGGGCTTCTCGTCCGGAGACAAACCTGCTGCGGTTGTGACTGTACCTTTTGCCAGGTCAATATACCGAATCACATGATTACCTGTATCGCTTACATATAGATTATCTTTATGGTCGATTGCAATGCTGGTAGGCTCATTGAACTTGGACGCTGACAATTCGCCATCCGCAAAGTCCCCTGCAGGGACCACAAAGCCATCTTCAACCTCTACCACGCGGTCAGACGGAGCATTCAGCGTAATCACTTGCCCCTCCGGTGTGATTTGACGAATCAAATGATTCAACGTATCCGCGACATACAGCGTTCCATCTGTAGCCACAGCCACATCCTGCGGATGATAGAATCGGGCTTTGGTACTTGTGCCGTCTTCATCACCGATGATACCGTCTCCGGCAATCGTGGTGACCAGGCCGTCTTTGGATATTTTTCGGATCCGGTGATTGTCTGTGTCTGCTATGTAGATATTGCCCTCCGAATCGATGTCGATGCCCGAAGGCCCATTAAACACAGCGTCATCCTTTGCACCATCCTGCCAAGCTCCCTCCGGAGTTACCGTGTCCGGGTCAATCACTAGGCCTGCATAAGTAGATACCTCTCCGTTCTTCACTTGACGAATGAGATGGTTTTCGGTGTCCGCGACCAGCACGGAGCCATCCTTCAGGACTGCGATTCCTTGTGGCGCACGGAAGGAGGCCTCTACTGCCGCCCCATCCCCATCGTCAAATTCACCGCTTCCGGCAAAAGACGATACCTTTGACAGCACCTCCTGATTGTCACTTTGGGACGGCTCGCTTTGAATTCCAGCAGCCCCTGCGGCGGTACCTCCAATTAAAGTCATAATTAAAACAGCGATTAAGAAGCGGCTATACACATTCCTCATATTGTTGTGTTCCCCTTTCATCTTATAAGTTCAATACATGATATCAGGTGCTCCATAGGCATCCTTCATCCAAGCTCGCTCCCTGTATACTTTTCTAGAGCGGCATAAACTCCCTTTTTACGTGCACGTTTAACAATGAATCTAAAGAGAGAACGTTGGATCCAGAGAGGAATACCCACAATCAGCGTGTTTTGTAGTGTTAACACTACAGCGGTATGGGCAAGTGATTTAGGGTTACCCTTCTCATCCGTTAATCCATCATCCATAAGCCCGTAATGAATGCGAACCGATTGCTCGAACTGGCCTGGTGGCGTTAGCCTGACGCGAAATCTAACAGGCTCTTCATGCTCATTTGTAAAGGTATGGGGTGTTCCAGGCGGGGCAATACGGCGGCCTCCCACTTTTAACACATGCTTGGTTTGACCTAAAGTGATGGTCAGCCTACCGGAAATTACTTCGAATTCCTCTTCAAACTGGTCATGAATATGCAAAGGCGGGCCTATGCCAAATGAGGGCAATGCAACTTCGATGAATAGATATTCTTCGTTGGTGTCCTTTGCGGTTCCCAGAAAAGTAATTTGTTCACCTGTGACTTTATTCGTAACGGTTTGTTCCATTCAAGGTCGCTCCTCAGCGTTTATTAATGAAATTAGACGGACAATAACCCCCCTGTCATTCGACACTATCTGGACATAATATTACAAAAGTTAGTGATTTAAGTCCTACTAAAGTAGTACAAAAGAAAAAAGCGAGCCTTATAGGCTCGCTTCCTTGTTTGTCACTCTATCAATCCCAGCTCTCTCGCACGTACGACGGCCTGACCCCTCCGCTTTACGCCCAGCTTACTGATGATTCTAGATGCATGCGTCTTGACCGTTGTTTCAGCTATGCCGAGTCGATCGGCAATCTCCCGGTTCGATAACCCTTCCGAGATCGCCATTAAAATCTCATACTCTCGTTCAGTCAGTGGATCAGTCAACTCCCGTTGATCGGATGTTGAGACAGAAGAAGGGGCCGCTTCCTCGGCACCTGCCATTTTGGAGCCCCCAACCTCATCTTCCAGCAGCTTGACATAAATGATGCGCGTCGCTGCGAGCTCCAACATCTTTACATCCCGCTCCGTAAACACACCCGGCAAATGCTGATTCTCCAAGTAGAGCAAATAAGAAATCCGGTCCCCCGGAACTGCAATCGGCATGCACAAGATCGATCGGGGCTGTCTTGCTTCAATATAGGGATCCTTGATCCAAAAGCTCCGGACCGCATCCTCGAGAAGAAGCGGATTGCCTGTTATTGCAGTATGGCACAGAACACTCTCCGCATACATTCCTCCAGATGCTACTACTTTCTCTTGTATTTCCAATCCGTTCGCTTCAATAGCGAACCCGTCTTCTCGTTGGCTCAACAAGAGGCCCTGATCAGCGCCCGATTGCTGAAGCGCCGCTTCCAGCAGACTTGTCGTCCAGCTGGCCTGTTTATGCTTGCCGGGCCCGTCGATGATTTGCCGTAAAAATTCGTATTCGCTTTCGCTCACGGGTTCTATATTTTCCGTTTGAGCATTTTGCCGGAGCAGATCGATGCGCGTACGATCGTCTTCAATTTCTCTTCTCAAGGCTGACCTATCCTGCTTAGAAACCCGATGAACCATCTCGGCATGTTGAATTCGGTCCCCGGTCACCTTGAAGGTTATGCCCCATTCGGCGTAAGCGGCACTGGCATCCATCAAGGCGATCATCGCTCCGGTACGGCTCATTAGATCGTCTCTATAGCAGGCTGCAAGCCGTTCGTAAGCAATCCCTTCTATCAAGGCATACTTCTCAGCTTTCGCCTGCCCGATCGCAGCTATATACCCGGGTAATGCATGCATAGGTTTCCCGGCAATGCGTTCCATTTCCGCCTTCATCAGTAGATACGCCGAGGACGTGTTGCCAAGAAATCCTTGCCAACTCTTCATTCTCCGCAATTGAAGACGGAGGGTCCGTCTTATCTGCTTCCGCTCTTCCTCGTCCTTCTCAAAGAATACAGCAGCTAAAGTTAAGCTCTCATAGAAGCGTTGTTTTCGAATTCTCGTCCGGTCCAGTGGCAGCTCGTTAGTCCTTCCCTGCTTCGCCCAGTACAACGCTTCCCGATAGTTGCCTGACAGGTAGGCGACTTCCAGCCTGCAACCACAGCTATAATTGTCTTCTTCACGTGGCTCCAAGTCTATCCTGGACGGAACCTGCGAAATAGCGATGAAGCTCTCTATCCGGGATCCGTCTTGCAGCGCCTTTAGATAGCTTCCTGCGATCCGCACCATCCCCATCGTCGTGTCATTGGCGTTCTGATACATATGCTCCTCAAAGTAATGCAGCAGCTCGTTCAAAGCATACAAATCTCCGTTATGCGTCACGAGACAGGTAATCAGGGCCAGGTTGGCAAAGTCTTTCTCCCCGGCTTCCAATCCTTGCCGCATCGACTTGTACAGCATGACGGAAGCTTCCGCGGGCTTGTCCAGTTGCTTGGACATGCCACCCACGAAAGTAGACAAATGCTGGTTCATAAACTTGGAGGTATCGGCCACTTGCTTAAACACCCGTTCGGCAATAAGAGGTGCTTGAACATAGCTCGGAAGCACCCTCTGCATGATCAGTTCATATTCGCTAATCATGACGGCCAGTGGCTCGTTTACTCCTTTCCGGAGCCCGTAACGAATAAACCGCGCATACAAATCAAGCAATGAACCCGGGTCGTGCATGAGTAGCGGAAAAAAAAGCTGCACCACCAAAAGGCATAACTCCGCATACTCCTGATCGGAAGGGTCGGGCAACCGATAAGGCTTATTACGTTTTCGGTACAACAGGGTCCCTGTCCGAAGGACTTCCTTGGCGATGGACAAAAGGGGACTCTTCTCCCGCAGCTTCCATCCGTAGGCCGCCAGAGCCTCTTTTCCGAATTGGATTGCCTTTTCGTTGTCCACAAATGTGTGAAATTGAATTAAGGGTGACCAAATGCGCGAACGCTCCACTCGGCTCATCCACCCGCTATTGTTATTCAAGTCCGACAATATCCCTCTCGCCCGTTCGGGATGACCATCCATATACTCCGTCCATGCCAATACCAACCACAGTTGAACAGAGAGCTCCCCCGTCTCGAACTCCTCTGACAGACGAAGCCCGTTCTCAGCATACTCTTTCCCTTTCGCGTACCGCCCTTCAGCCAATGCCTTCTTTCCCGCTTCAAGATTATGCTCAGCCAGTTGCACCACCTCATGCGCAGGCAGAATCGACGAGGCCAAATTCAAATGATCAATCACCGTCAGTGTCAGATCATCTCCCCATTCCGGGGGACGGCGTTGCAGCAGTTGACCTATCTTGCGATGCCGATGCGCGTTATGCCCCGAGTCGAAACCATAAGCCATTTGGTGAATGGACTCATGCACGAACAAATAGAATCTATCCTGTCCGTCCCCATGCTGCGCTTCATCCTCGCGACAGATGAGTCCTTCCGC
This sequence comes from Paenibacillaceae bacterium UBA6304, assembly GCA_002439285.1. Taxonomy (GTDB): domain Bacteria; phylum Bacillota; class Bacilli; order Paenibacillales; family Paenibacillaceae; genus Fontibacillus. Next base: position 1,620 of record DJTQ01000365.1, on the reverse strand, counting down.
CTCCGCCTCTTGAAGCTTATGAAACGCGGCATCCGGCACCATGTCGCACGCTTCTGCAAGAATGGATAGGCGAAAAACCGGCCCCAACGCGGCAGCCATGATTAGAAGTTCCTTTATATCGTCCGGGAACCTGTTGAAGCTAATCTCCATCAGACGGAGATTAGTCTCAAGGTCGCCTATTTGCCGGGTTACCTCAGGGTCCCAGGACCACTGACGCCGTTTCTCGTCAAAGCGGAGTCTTTTCTCTTGCAGCCAGTTTTCCAGCAAGAGACTTACAGCCCGGGGGTTACCTCCGGTTTGATCATAAACCGCCCTCGCCAGAAGACGAATACGGGCGGACCCTTCATGCAGGGCATCCGAGACATATTGGCTCACGTCTTCATAAGACAGCGGCAGAAGGGTTACTTGCTCCTCGGGATTGTGAGACCATCTCTCGGGTAGCCAGGAAGCCGCCGGAGCTTGGTCCGGGTTTGGTTCAACGAGACTGGAATCCTTCCCCTCTTCCGTCCGGCAAGCTCCAATCAGGAACAGCCCGGGCACCGCGCTCTCCAGCACAAGCGATCGAATCACCGCTTGCGTTCCGGGATCGGCCCAATCCAAGTTATCAATAAACAAGACGAGTGGGGGGCTGCACTCGGCCATACAACGAATCAAATCCGGCAGGCGCTCTCCCCAATGCTCCCAATCCCTCTTATTGGTGAGGGCTGTCGACGCCTCCGTCTCATCCTCGAACAGCGGCTTTGCCTCGGGTAAGAAGGATACGATCTCCAGTGCTGCTCGTCCAAACTTGGCCTGCAATGTCATCCTTAGTTTAGAAATAATATTGGCCGGCTCGCTCCACAACTGATGCACCCATTGCCGCATGGCTTGAAGAATCGGCTCATACGGTACACCCTGCTGGAGGGCTTCTGCCTTCCCCTCTACAAAACTACCGCAACGCCGGACGACATCTAATTGAAGTCTACGAACGAGCGCCGTTTTGCCGACTCCCCCCTGACCCGTCACCCACAAAAATACACTATTGCCTTGAGCAGCCTGCTCAAGCCCGGCTTCCATCCGTTCTACTGCGGCGCTTCGCCCGTACCAGGTATCGGATACACCCAGCGAACGAATTTTGTCTAAGCGACCCACTTCGAATGGCACGAGCAATCCGCTGCTTTTCAGCATATCCCGACACCTTTTCAGGTCATCTAGTAACCCATATGCAGTTTGGTAACGGTCCTCCGGAGATTTGGACAGCAGCTTCATCAATACGGCCTGGAGTGGTCCTTCTTCTTCCGGCCGAGTGTCGAACAGAGGCCGAGGCGTTCTGCGAATATGCGCAGAGCCCCAATCTTCGCCGCGTTCAGGAAGAAAAGGCAATTGGCCAGATAGCAGTTCGTAGAGAATGACACCTAATGCGTAGAGATCACTTCGTTCATCGGGTACACCATGGATCCGACCCGATTGTTCGGGAGACCTGTAAGCCGGATGCCCTTCTCCGATCTCCGTTATGTATGCTTTCTTTTCTCCACATTGAATAATGACGTTGAAGGGGCTCAAGCATCCAATCAACGCACCTTGTTGATGTTCGCGGAGCACCATTTCCGACAATACTATAGAGAGTTCAATGAAATTTTC
>DJTQ01000072.1 GCA_002439285.1 Paenibacillaceae bacterium UBA6304 | reverse complement strand
AACGTCGTCTCCTTCGTAAACTTGCCGGTCAATAGTCCGCTGGCCAGCGGTAACCGGACAAGAATGCCGACCCCTGCCTGCTCCGCTTTGGGGAACAACGCCTCCGCCGGCTTTTGCCGGAACAGGTTAAAGATCACCTGCAGCGCCTTCACGCCGGGAACGTCCAGACAGAACAGCCCTTCCTCCACCGTCTCTACGCTCACGCCGTAATGACGGATTTTGCCCTCGGCTTGGAGCTTATCCAATTCCTCAAACACCCGGCCGTCCTTCAATATTTCAAAAGGAGGACAATGAATCTGGTACAAATCGATGCGTTCCCGCTGCAAACGCTTCAGGCTGCGCTCGCAAAACTTGCGGATCGATGCCTCGGAATACGTGTGCGGGTCATGAATGTCCCCTGCCCGGCAAAACTTGGTGGCGATATGTACATCATTCTCTTTGCCTTTGGTCGCCTTGGCCAACAGTTCCTCCGCATGGCCTCCACCGTAAACGTCCGCGGTATCGAAGAAATTGACTCCCTGATCGATGGCATACTCCAGACCACGCAGTGCCTCGGCGTCGTTCGAGCCGCCCCAGTCTCCGCCAATCCCCCAAGTCCCGAAGCTGACCTCACTGACCTGTAACCCTGTACTTCCCAGTGCCCGATATTTCATCTGTCTTCCCTCCCAGGTTTGGTCTTCTTTGTAAAACTCGTACTCTATGAGAGTAATCAAAAAAGCGTTTCCCTGCAACTCTTATGCAGGAAAACGCCAATATTACTCCGGGCGGGGGATGGAGAAGACGGGACCCAGGCCCGCATAATCGTTACCCGCAAGGCGGCTTACCGCTTTCAATTCCGCGGCATGGATCCGCCCGTTCTCCTCGTACACGGACTCGTCGATATGAAAGCGGACTACCCGCCCGATCAGCAAATCGGCGGCCGGCCGTTCCGCCGTGCCCCCGAGCGGGATCGCCCGTTCCAGCAGGCATTCCATCCGGACCTTCGCCTCGGCGACGCCCGGGACCGGAATGCTCTCGCTCGGCACCGGCGTCAATCCCGCCAGAGCGACCTCGCTCTCTTCCGGGGGCAGCGCGGCCGCCGTCTCATTGATCTGTCGGATGTTGGATTCATCCGAGATATGGACGACGAAGGCGCCCAGCTCCATTGCATTTCGGGCCGTGTCTTTGGGACGGCCCTGCTTACGCTGGACCGATACCGAAACCATCGGCGGATCGGCCGTCACGATGTTAAAATAGCTGAACGGCGCCGCATTCAGCACGCCGTCTTCGGACAGCGTCGTTACAAACGCCACCGGCCGCGGAATGATGCTGCCCGTCAGCAATTTGTAATTGTCACGTTCGCTTTGCAGGTTCGGATCGATGGATAACATGATGGAATCACTCCTTACGGTTGCGTTACGTAAAAGTCCGTTGATACCATGCCGATGCGGTATCGATCTCCGGCCCGGTCAGCTGGTGGCCGCCCGGCTCCCAATGAAGGGTTACGTCCGCTCCGGCCCCGGCCAGCAACCGTTCCAGCTCCTCCGATTCCTGCGGCGGGCAGATCGGGTCCTTGCGTCCCGCTCCGATAAACACCGGCACGCCAGAGAGGTCCGGCAGCGGGATGCCCCGCTGCGGTACCATCGGGTGATGCAGAACCGCTCCGCGCAGCGCATCGCCATAGTGGAAGAGCAGGCTTCCGGCGATATTCGCGCCGTTGGAGTAACCGACGGCCACCAGGTTACGCCGGTTAAAGCCGTAGGTTTGGGCCGCTTCATCCAGGAAATCGTAGAGTTCCTTCGTGCGGAACACGAGATCCTCCTCATCGAAGACGCCCTCCGACAGCCGCTTAAAAAAGCGCGGCATGCCGTTCTCCAGCACGTTCCCCCGGATGCTGAGCACCGACGATTGCGGCGAGATCATCCCGGCCAGCGGCAACAGATCCCGTTCCGTGCCCCCGGTTCCATGAAGAAGTACCAACACCGGCGCTTCTGCACTGGTTCCTTGCTGAAAGATATGCTTCATTCCTTATCCTCCTCCAATACCCGAACCTCGATCGGTTCCAAGTTTGCTTCGATCAACGCCCGCTGTTCCTCGTACCAATCCGGCAGCATCAGCTTCCCGCCCAGCGTATCCGCAGGCTCATCCCGGGCAAATCCCGGTGGATCGGTGGCAATTTCAAACAGGATGCCCCCTTCCTCCCGGAAGTACACGGCATTGAAATACTGACGGTCGACTATCGGCGTGACGTGATACCCGAGGTCTGCGAATTTATTTCTCCAAGCGACCTGATCCCCGTTGTCCTTGGCTCTCCAGGCGATATGATGGACGGTTCCGGCACCGCCGGCGCCGTATTCCATAGGCTGGATGTTGATATCGATAATATTACCTAAACCTTCAGCCGTTTTGTATCGGGCATAGGACCCTTCCTGTCCAATTTTCTCCATTCCGAGCCCTTGCTCAAGGAGATGAGCCGTTTTGGCAGGCGATACGCTATAGAGGACGGCGCCCCCAAATCCCTTAATCGCTTTATCCGCTGGCACGCCCCCGAACGTCCAAGTACTCGCGGGTCCTTCCGCCCGTTCTACCAATTCCAGCAGCAAACCCGAATTATCCCGGAAGAGCAACACTTTCTCGGAGAACCGCTCTCTCGTTTCTACCGAAATATGAAATTTCACTAACCGCTGGTGCCAAAAGTCAAGACTTCCCTCCGGCACCGCATACGTGGTAATCCCGACCTGTCCGCCTCCGATCCGGCCCCGCCGGGAGCCCGGCGAAGGGAAGAATGTAATGATGGTCCCAGGACTGCCCTGCTCATCGCCAAAATACAGATGATAGACCTCTGGAGCATCGAAGTTAATCGTTTTTTTGACGAGGCGTAATCCAAGCACCCCTGAATAGAAATCTACCGTTTCCTGAGCATTTTGCACGAATGCGGTAATATGATGAATCCCTGCTGTACGTTGTGACATATTAATTTCCCCCTTATACATATTTTACGAATTCGGCGACCGGTTTCCGGTAGCCGCGTGGACGCTGGCTTGATGTGTCTTCCTTCCCGATGGCGACAAGCATGACCGGTACATAGGCATCCGGAATATCCAGTGCCTCTTTCAGAGCAATCGGATCAAATCCGATCATCGGACAGGTATCCCAGCCCAGTTCCTTGGCGATTAGCATCATCTGCATCGCGGACAGGCTGGCATTGCGAATCGCATCCTCCCGCTGGAATGTCTCCCCCCGCTCCTCATAAAAGGCAAGCGTAGATCCCACCGTCATATCGTATTCCTGGTTACTGATAACTCCTAAATTCAGCAGTCCTTCATTCAACGTTGCCACGTCCTCGTAGGCTTTGGGATCACCCAGTACAGCAATTACGGCGGATGCGGTACGTACCTTATATTGATTATTGGCGGCTTCGTATACTTTCTCCTTAAGGTCAAGGTCCTTGACCACGACATAATGGGTATGTTGCAAATTGAATGCCGACGGGGCATACTTAACCAGATTGAAGATCGTATCGAGGTCTTGCTCCGTGATCTCCACGTCATTCAGAAATTTATTGGCCGAACGGCGGCTTTTTAATAATGCGGTAAAATCGCTCATGGGATAGTCTCCTCTTTTCCACAACTTTTCATGTTTAATCAGCAACCAACTCATGTTCAGGGTCTAACTTAGAACAACAGAGCGTCCAGCGAGTAATCGCCGGCACCGATCAAAGCTACACCGACGGCAACCGCGATCAGGAGCAAATTGTATTCATAGCCGTTCGCCGTGGACCAGTATCCGTTTTTGCCATGCACCGTAACGATCGCCATGATCATCGTAACTACAATCAGCGTAGCACCCAGGGGTGTAATCAATCCCGCTGCGAACAGCAGCCCGCCGATAAATTCTCCAGCTCCGGCCATCACGGCCATCAGTACCCCCGGCTTCAACCCCAGCGATTCCATCCAGCCCCCGGTTCCCTTCAGGCCGTGACCGCCAAACCAACCGAACAGCTTCTGTGCACCATGCGCCATAAAAGACAACCCGGCCACCAACCGTAAAATTAACAATCCAATGGCTATACTCATGATTTATTTCTCCTTTGATTATAATTTTAAATAGAGAATCTCGATATTAAGATATGTGATCTGAAAAGAGCGCCCAAGCCTTCTTTCGGCTCAGGTCCTGCCCGATATCACTTTCGTCCGGTATCTGTGCGACTCCTTCTTCGAGCAAACGAACCGCTCGCCAGCTATTTAAATCCTTCCTGGGCGAACTTCCCCAGTTTCTTCAGCAGTTCCGAGGCGATTCTTTTCTCTTCCGCAGTCAGTCCCTCCGTCGCTTTGGCAATCACTTCCGCGTGCTTGGGAAATACCTCTTCAATGAATTTCGAGCCTTCCTCCGTGATTTCGGCAAAGGTCTGACGGCGATCCTCAGCACAAGCTCTTCTGCGAACGTAACCTTTCTTCTCCAGCTTATCGACGACATAAGTAATGTTGCCGCTGCTCATAAGCACTTTACCGCCGATTTGCTGAATCGGTTGAGAACCTTTATGGTAGAGCAGTTCCAATACGCCGAACTCCGTACGGGTCAAACCGTGCCGCCGGATATCCCGGTCCGTGTGGGCATTCACCCATTGGCTGGCCCGCGACAAAGCGATATGGAGATTCAGGGCCTCTTCCTGATCATAGGTCATGCTGTATTCCTCCTCCGTTGTTTCTTCTATCTTGATCGCTTCATTTTGTCTCGATATGTTTTATCTTAATATTAAGATAATTGATTTTTGATCTATTGTCAACCCTAATTAAAAAACCTGCCGAGTTAAGTATCTCTGCCCAGCAGTCCATCCAGCGTATGTTCGAATTTGCTCCGGCTCATCATCTCATGGCTGACATATTGCCCCTCATAAAAGAAAGCGAATGTCGTCCACGGCACCGGCGCCTGCTGCGCTTCCTCCCTAGAGCTCAAGAGGTGCGCACAGAAAGGAATCCCCCGTTCTTCCGCCAAGGCCTTCCAATCTCGCACAACGCCCGAGGCAAAAGGACACTGCGGCGTATAGTAAATGACAATCCCGGGTTGATGTACGGTAAGCGATCTGGACTCACCACGAAAAGTTGGTTGCGGAGCGGAATCATTCCATTGCAATACGGCCAATTCGTAATAAGGACCCGCCTCGTCCACGATCCGAAAACCCTGATGCAGAAAAAACTTCCGATCGCTCAGATACGGCAGCTTCTTACCGGAGAGCACATGCACAATCCCATCCATGCCTCTATTGCGGGCATCGGCGATGCAATGCTCCAAAAGGCGGCGGCCATAGCCTTGCCCTTTATATTTTCCGCTGACCCACAGACAATTAATCATCATAAAATTGGGGGCATCTACAGGAACCCAGGCCGCTTCAGCCGGAAGATATTCAATGAACACTTTGGCACGCTCATTCAGTCTGTAGAACACGAGGCCTTCCGCCATCCGGTCTTTGAGCCAACTTTTTTTGCCGTTTACGTCTGCTTCATAAGCTTTGGCGCCCAAGGCACAGCAAATATGCTCCGTATCCAGCAGTTCCGGTGTCATGTTCATGAATTCCATGCTTTGCCCCCATTGATTTAAGATTGTACAGCAATATATATTGAGACAACTGCATTTTCCGGATCGAAATCCTGCAAATCGTACAGCTCATAGTCCCCAGTAAAAGATCGCTTCTCTTCTGAATTCTGAAAATAGCTCCAAATCTGCCCCCATGCTTCTCCCACTACAGTGTATACCGGCCCCCTGCGGGTCTCGAATACGATATATTCGGAGGCAGGAATGACGGCGTGGCGCAATTCCAAATCCGCCAATTCGGTAGACTGCGTGCCATACACAGACTGCACTTCGTCACCGGTGTGCTCCCTTTTCTCCCGCTCATGGCCGATAATCACCGTGTATGCTCCCGAGGCATCGCTCTCATAATCGGTATACAGCGCATAGAGCGCAGTCATAGCCGATTCGTTCTTACCTGCAGCCGCCGCGATGTTCGATTGCTCCCGAAAATAGCGGTCCCATAACGCCGGAAGCCGTCCATTCGGCCCCGCTTCTTCCGCATTCGTCGTCCGCGTGCCGATCCCGGCCAGGCTGATTTCATGTTGCTGAACATAGGTTTTTGGCATAGTTATTACTCCCCCTCTTTCGTAAGTCCATTTTATAGGGGAAATGTGGACACCAGTATGTCCAGTTAAATATGAAAGGTTGGATCATTGTTCATACAGCCGGACAATCCGCTCTGCGCGTAGCTTCATTTCCTCTGCAAGCGAATCGGGCTGAATCACCTTGACCAGATCGCCGAAGCTAAGCAGCATGGAGTAGAACCATTCATCGCGGGAAAATACCCCTTGTACCACGATGTCCCCGTCTTCCGTCAGCCGGATTTGTTCCGGGAGAAACACGTCACCCATACGGTAACGGGCCTCAGGCCGAAAGATCAGTTTCACCTCGCACTCATCCTTACGGGACCAGGCAGGGTCCCAGGTAAAACTCTCTAGGACGGGAGCCTCGCGCGGGTGAAAAGAATCCGGCAGCAAGGTGAAATCCGTAATCCGGGAAAGGCGGAACATCCGAAAATCCTCCCGCATCCGGCAATAGGCTTGCAGGTACCACACCGATCCCTTCATGACCAGGGATGCCGGCTCCACAGTTCGGCTGTTTTCCGTTCCGTCTTGATGAATATAAGTTAAGCGAACCATCCGCTTATCTGAAACCGCCTGTCTCAGCATGGCAACATTCCGCTTCATTGCCGGGCCTTGGCCCCAAGGTTGAAAGTCAAAAACCAATTCAGAACCGCCGGATTCCCAGGCAGCCTTGCCCGTCGGTTGCAAGAGGGCCTTGAATTTTTCAAGCAAGTCCACGTAAGTTCGATCCTCCATCGCTTGGCTTGCCCCTTTCAGGGCCGCAAGCATCGAAGCGATCTCCCCTTGCGAGACTAAATGCCGATCCAGCGTATAGCGGTCCATAATCTCGAAGCCACCGGACGTCCCCTGCAGCGCCGTTACGGGAATCCCCGCAAGGCTCAGGGTTTCCATATCTCTATAAATCGTCTTGACGGATACCTCGAATCTATCGGCCAGCTCCCTCGCGCTCATCCGTCCGCGGTTCAGCAGCAGCACCGTCATGGCTAATAAACGTTCCGTCTTCACTTCAGTCTGCTCCTTCCTTACTCAGGCGCTCGTTTACTCCTTCGTTGCTCACTCGTTGCTCACTTAGCTACTTATTTACTCACTCAGTAACTCACTCAGTAACTCACTCATTTACTCACTCATGAGCTTATACCCTTTAACTTCTTCCCTCGAAGGCTGAAATCCTATTCGAAATTAACATTTAACTGTATTTCCTCCAGCTAATTTGTTTCGGAATACCCACTCAACTAATTTAGCTGGAAAACCTCCATTTAATTTGGCCATGACCCCCTCCATTCCTCGAAATTCGATAAATTAGCTGGAGGTTTTACAGTTAGTTCAGGCGATTTGATGATTACTACGAAATTAGCTGGAGGTTTTACAGTTAGTTAATGCCTTAATGCCGCACGACCGCGCGGCGGGGAAGAATCCGCTGAAGCCGGTTGATGCTCGTCAGGCCAGTTGATGCTTGCTGTGCTCGTAGAAACTTGCACCTCCTACATTCATACAAAAAGAACCCGGCACTAAGCCGGGTTCTTATCCAAAATGTAAAATGTAGTTGTGAGTTTCTTACTTAGCCGTGAAGCCGCCATCGATCGGAAGCTCGATCCCGGTAATGTACGAAGATTCGTCCGAAGCCAGGAACAGCACGCCCTTGGCGATGTCTTCGGCAAGGCCGAGACGTGGAAGCGGAGTTACAGAGAAGAACCAAGCTTTCATCTTCTCGTCCTGCATCAAGCCTTCCGTCATCGGAGTTTGGATGATCCCTGGATGCACGGAATTGGCGCGAATGTTGTGTTTCGCGAAATCTACGGCAGTTGCCTTAGTCAGCATGCGAACCGCACCTTTACTTGCGGTGTAAGGGCCAGCGCCGTTGCTGCCGGTCAAGCCAGCGATCGAAGAAATGTTGACGATGGAACCGCCGCCGCCTTCGATCATATGCGGGATTACGTATTTTTGACCAAGGAACACGCTCTTGATGTTAATATCCATAACTTTGTTCCAGAGTTCGACTGTAGTGTCCATCATTGGAGTTGGGCTGGAAATACCTGCATTGTTGACCAGAATGTCGATCTTGCCGAACTTCGCAATCGCTTCTTCCACTACGCGCTTCCAATCCTCTTCCGAAGTGACGTTGTGAGCCACGCCGAGAGCTTCGCCGCCATTTTGATTAATTTCTTCCGCAGCGGCCATAATTTTATCTTCCTGAATATCCGTGATAACTACCTTAGCGCCTTCTTTGACAAAAAGAAGTGCATCGGCCAATCCCATGCCGCCGGCAGCACCTGTAATAATAGCTACTTTATTATCTAATCTTCCCATGTTCAATTCCTCCTAAAGTTTTATTCTGGATTTACATCCTTTGAAAGCTGGCGATCATTTTCTGATAGGATGCCAAGAGCAAATCCAACTCCTGCTCCGTAAAATCGGACCACATTTGCTGCGTAAGCTCTTTATATCTGGCCAAAAGCCGCATCTCGGCCTCCCGGCCCAGATCCGTCAAATGCAAGTTCACACTCCGCCTATCGGCATCGGACGTCCTTCGTTCAAGGTACCCTTTGCGAACTAATTTATTCGTCAGATTCGTTACGGCCGGCAAAGTCACGTCCAGCTCTACGGCCAGTTCCGAGCTATTCCGGTGCCCGGTCTCGCTCAAGATCTGTAGAATCAAATACTGCTGCGCGGTGAGATCGGGATCCAGCCATTTGCCGTACGACACGACAAACTTGGTCATCTGCTGCGACAACATGAAAGAGAGTAAATCGCTCTTTTCCAGTCTCGATCACCTCTGCCTAAAAAGTATTAGCTTTAAATAGTTAATACCTTTTAACTATTGTAATTTAATAATACTTCTCAATTTAGAAGTAGTCAAGAATCCCTAAAACCGCGGACCTTCTACCACCAACAATCCGCAGTAAAAATAACGCCCATCATCCAAACCCTTGGATAGTAGGCGCTTTTAACAAAACCCTCTCTTTATTTGCTTCGAATACCGGCCCGTGGTCCGACATTCATGAAGACATTAATCGCAAACAAAATTACACTCACCACAACCAGCGTCGCCCCGATCGGGATGATCGCTTCAAACGATGCCTTGCCCTCCAGCACAAAAGCAAGACCGATCATCATAATCGGTAACCCGATTGAATGAGCCCAAAACTGGATGATGCCCAGCATACTGGTTGCCGCTCTCGGAAATAGCCAATAAATGACGCCGGCGAGCGCAAACGAGGCCCAGCCCAGCAAATTAAGATGAGCGTGCACCCCGGTCA
>DJTQ01000276.1 GCA_002439285.1 Paenibacillaceae bacterium UBA6304 | reverse complement strand
AACAGGTTCATCGCCACCGCAGCTCCAAGGGCGGGAAGCCCTACGCGAAGCGCAACCGGCAGGAGCACGGCACCAATCAAGGCCACCGCCGGTGATGGCCAGAAGAAGAAAGAAGTCACCATCATGATCAACCCGATCCCCCAAAAGGCAACCGTCGGGGTACGTATAAATCGCGTCAAAGGAGCAACCATCGTTTCATTGATCCCCGTGATGATCAGTACACGGCTCATGGCTACGATGATCGAGATGATCATGATCGTCCCCATTAGCTCTTTTGTGGCATAGATAAACGAGTTGAACACCCCCGAAACCGAGCCGCTCAACGTCTCCGTTGCAATCAGACCCAGCAGGAATATCCCCGCCACACAAATCATTGTTGTATCGCGCCGCTTAATCAGCAACGCCAGAATAAACACGATAAACGCCAAGTAAACGTAATGGATTGCCGTGAGCTGGATACCCATAACCGAACCACGCCCTTCCCTTGCTTCCAAAGTGGTTCTATATGCTATGCGGAGGCCTGGGCATGGGTTCGAGACGGTACTCCTGATATATTAAATTTTAATAGACTATTTTTAAATAAATGTAATTACAAACTTTTCGTGATCCATTATGATAGAAATACATTTTCAGAGTGCTCAACTAAGGATACTTTATACAAATTTTACTCTCCTGCGATTCATAAAGAAATATTGTGGAGAACGGTCAAGTCGCTTTGACCGTTCTTTCTTGTGTCTCGGCGGTATCAGCAGGCTTGCGTTTTTTACGTCCGACTTGAATTTGTTGAAATACCTCTTCTGAAATTTCCTTTAACGTGGCTGGATGAATCAATCTGCATATGCTTATTTTTTGATAATCGGATTCATCGATCTTACCCTGCTCCAAAAGGGGGTCCAGCGAAGGCAGACGGAAATCCTTGATCGGCAGGTAGGCCAATATAATCCGCTCCGTATCCGTCTTGATATAGATCTTGAGCCCGGATAACCGGGGGAAAAATAATGATTTGTAATCCAGCTTAATGACCAAATTGGCCCGGCTCGCATTCCGGATTGTCGGAATGTTACTGGGCAAGGATGCGAAATACACAATTTGCTCAAATGAATAGTCCAGTTCCGCGATCTTCAGACCCAAGCTCCGCGTCAGCTTATTGGCCTTGGTTCTGAGTTCCAGACCATAAAAATACCTGCCGCTCACGACAATCGTCAGGACGAACAGCAGTACAATGATAAATGTAACGAACCCGGTTATCATCCTTCAGCCCTCCTAGGATACGACCACATTTTTGCCTGCCGCCTTGGCCTGGTAAAGTGCCTGGTCCGCGATATCGACAAGCTCCAGCGGAGTTAATGTGGGAGATTGGCCCGTAGAAGCTACTCCCAGACTTACCGTCAACCGTCCTGCCGGCTGCTTATTTCCGCCGGTAAATGTTGTATTCTCCACTTGAGATCGGATTCGTTCGGCTACAAACACCGCCTCATCTTTATCCGTACCCGGGAGCAAAACTACAAACTCTTCGCCTCCGAAGCGGAATGCCTTATCATTCTTCCGAATCGAAGCGCGAATGACATCCGCCATCTGCACCAGTATTTCATTTCCGAGCAGATGTCCATTCGTATCGTTGAAATGTTTGAAATAATCAATATCCAAAAGAATGAGCGCGAGCGACGATTCTCCGGAACTCGGCCAGAATTGGGTGAGCAGGGATTGAAAAGACCGCTGGTTATGTAGCCCGGTCAGCCCGTCTTTAAGAGCCATATCTTCCAAAGCCATGTACAGCCGGGATTGTTGAATCGCAATCGCCGCCTGGTTAGCGAGCGGAAGCACACTGTCGATATCGGCTGCCGTAATCGGCTTCTTGTTGACCGGATTATCGATAAGAAGCACGCCGACCTTGTTCCCCTGACTCATTAAAGGAAACACGGCCAGCTCGCTCATATTAAATTCCCTGCCGAACATTTGCAGAACCGGATCGCCTTCCCCCTCCACAATTTCCTGAATATGCAGCGGGGTGCCTCCCTCCAGTACTTTTGTTAAAAAGTTAGGCTCGTCCAGCGGAATTTCTATTTTTTTTACGCGTTCGTTTAATTTTAGATCCGAGGACTTCTCCTTCTCCTTGATCTCGATCAGTTCCACAAGCTTATATTTATGCTTGGTAATCCTGTCCCAGATCACATAGCCTTCCTCGGCCGACATCGGTCCGGTCCCCATGATGCCGTGCAGCTTGGTACCTTGCTCATTCATCAGCAGGATCAATGCCCGGTTAAAACCAAGTCCGTGACCGGCGGTCACCGACGTTAAAATCGTTTGCAGCAGCTTATCCAAATTGAACGTTTGCTGCATGGACAGGCTGACTTCCTTGAATACATTTAATTGCCTCGAGTTCTCCGTAAGCTTGCCGAGCCAATCATCGCCTTCCTTCTGAAGATGGCTGATATGACGGATAAGCAAATAGATGCCGGCAGTAAACAAGAGATAAGTCGGCCAAATGGATACATCCCGCACACTACATTGAGCGAATAGAATCAGCCAGGCGGTAAACGTACTCAACAAACCCCCAAGAATGCCAAAACACAGCACCGAGATGCCTATGAAAACAAGGAGCATCCAATTCGTATGCTGGAACTCAAATAGATACCCCTCAATTTCAACAAGTACCAGTGCAGCCAGGATAAGAATCCATTTATTCAGCGAATCGTTCAGTTTAAAGCGGAACATATTGACCGATACGGATAGCAGAATGGTATAAAAGAAGACCAAGCTATAGTCAATAATCATCGGCAATCCCTCCTGACTCTGAGGTGACTTGGTTACAAAGACCTAAGTCTATTGTATCACCAATATTTGTAGGTTCACTATATATTTCGGGGTAGCACCGGTCTTGCTCTGGTTTATGGCCCGGAAGGCGGCGTTTTTTTCTATAAAACCGGTTGGGAAACGAGGCGTTTTTTGTTACAATGATTGAAAATCGTTGAATGCAAAGGGGATCATTATGGAATACATCAGCACTAGGGGGAAAGTAGCGGGAATCGGCTTTGTGGATGCGGTCCTCATGGGACTGGCCGACGACGGCGGTTTGCTCGTTCCGAAGCATATCCCGCAAGTATCGCAAGACACGCTGGCACAGTGGCAACAGCTCTCCTATCCGGAGCTGGCCCTTGAAATTATCTCGCTCTATATTGACGGAGAGATTCCGCGCGAGGATTTGAAGAAGCTCGTGGACGACAGCTACGGGACATTCCGCGACACAGCAGTGACACCGCTCCGTAAAGTGAAGGACGACCTGCATGTTCTGGAATTGTTCCACGGACCAACGTTCGCTTTTAAAGATATCGCGCTACAATTTCTGGGGAACCTGTACTCGTATATCTCCCGCGAAAGAAATTCCATCATCCATATTCTCGGTGCGACCTCCGGCGATACCGGGGCTTCGGCCATTGAGGGCGTACGGGGCAAAGAAGGAATCAAGATTTGCATTCTGCACCCGAACGGCAAGGTCAGCAAAGTGCAGGAATTGCAGATGACGACGGTAGATGACGCTAACGTGCTAAATCTGTCGGTCGAAGGCAATTTCGATGACTGCCAACGCATCATTAAGGAGTTGTTTGCGGATGTGGCGTTCAAGCAGGAGTATCACCTGCGGGCGATCAACTCAATCAACTTCGCGCGCATTCTGGCGCAAACCGTATATTATTTCTACGCTTACTTCCAGCTTGCAAACTCGGGCGCGGCAGCCGGTCCAGTCAACTTTAGCGTGCCGACGGGAAACTTTGGAGATATTTTTGCAGGCTATCTTGCTAAAAGAATGGGCTTGCCCGTAGGCAAACTGATTCTCGCCACCAACGAGAACAATATTCTGGAACGTTTCGTAAACGAAGGCGTCTACCAGCCGGGCGAATTCCATATGACGTACAGTCCGTCGATGGATATCCAGGTCGCCAGCAACTTCGAACGTTATCTGTATTATCTGCAAGGCGAAGATGCCGCGGCTGTCGCCAATTTGATGGATAGCTTCCGTCAAGAAGGCCAAATTACCGTGTCCGGTGACCGGCTTGCACAGGTGCAGCGCGACTTCGCCGCAGCGAGCGTGGAGAACGATGACTGCCTCGCCACGATCGGACAGGTGCATGACGATTTCGACTACCTGCTTGATCCGCATACCGCTTGCGGTGTAGCCGCTGCGGGCCGCTTCACGGCAAAGGGCGAGATCACCGTGGCCTTGGCAACGGCCCACCCGGCCAAGTTCAATGAAGCGATCGAGCTGATCCAAATCGAACAGACCTTCCCGCCGCAAATTCAAGCCCTGTTCGACAAGCCGCAACACCAGAAGCTCGTCAAAGGCTCGAACGATGCCGTGAAGGAAGAAGTGTTGAAGTTCTTCTAGACATAATAAGAAGAAGGTAGAATCTTATATAGAAGCAGCCCAAAGGGCCAGCCTGCATCATCCATAAAGATGACGGGCTGGCCTTATTTATTTTTTTCCAAAGTTTGATATAATAAGGCCAACACGCAAACAAATGTTCGAGAGGAATGAGCAGAACCATGACCGTAGATCACCTGAACCGCTGCGCCTGGGTCAACTCCGATCCGCTATACATCGCCTATCATGACGAGGAATGGGGCCGTCCGCTGTACGACGACCAGAAACTGTTCGAACTACTGATGCTGGAAGGCATGCAGGCCGGATTAAGCTGGTACACCATTTTAAAGAAGCGGGAAAATTTTCTCGAAGCTTTCGACGGCTTTAGTCCTCACACGATCCTGAAGTATGGGCCGGACAAAATTGAGGAATTGATGAACAATGCCGGCATCATCCGAAACCGCCTAAAGATCCAAGGGGTTATTAAGAATGCGCAGGCCTATCTGGACATCACGGAGGAGACGGGCAGCTTTGCGGGGTATTTGTGGAGTTTCGTCGACGGCACCCCTATCGTCAATCGTTGGACTTCCATCGCGGAAGTTCCCGCCTCTACTCCGGCTTCCGATGCGATGAGCAAAGCCTTGAAGAAGCGCGGCATGAAATTCGTCGGCTCGACGATTTGCTACGCCTTTATGCAAGCTTCCGGAATGGTTAACGATCATACGCAGGATTGTTTTTGCAGTAAATAATTTACCCACGGAGGTGAATTCTCATGGCGGCTATTTCGTTGACCAGAGAACAGGCCAAGCGGTATTTGCTGACCTATCACGGCTTGCTCGGCGATTTTCGATATGAAGGCAAGGACGGAATCCTCTCTTTTATCACCCGCGTCGGGTCGATTCAGTATGATCCGCTTAACGTGGTCGGAACCAATCCCGAGCTGGTGCTACAATCCCGTATCCCGGGTTTCCATCCCTCTCAGCTGTGGGAGCTGTTGTACGAAGATCGCGAGCTGCTTGATTACTGGGATAAAAATATGTGCATCTTTCCCGTGGAAGATTGGCCTTTCTTTAGCCGATACAGGGCTAAGCTGCGAGGTTGGTGCGACAGCAACCCGGAGGCGGTGGACCGGGTGCGGGGGGAAATCTCCGAACGCGGCGTTCTTTGCTCGGGCGATCTTCAGTACGACGAGAAAGTCAACTGGCCCTGGGGACCGACCCGACTCTCCCGTGCGGCTTTGGAGGGAATGTATCACGCGGGGCAACTGGTTATCCACCACAAAACCAAGACCCGCAAATATTACGACTTCACCGAACGGGTGCTGCCGCAGGAGCTGTATGGCCTGCCCGATCCCTTCCCGAGTGATGAGGCTTACTATGAATGGCATGTCCTTCGGCGGATCGGCAGCGTAGGCATGCTATGGAATCGGCCAAGTGATGCCTGGCTAGGTATTATGGATATGAAAACGGCGCAGCGAAACGGGGCCTTTGCCCGACTGCAACAGCAGGAGAAGATCGTGGAAGTGAACGTGGACGGAATCCAGCCGCCATTATACCTAAGAAGCCAGGATCTCGGCCTGTTGAATCAGGTACTGGCGGGCGAGCCGGATCACGGAGACACCGATGCCAGGGTTAGCATTCTCGCGCCACTGGACAACCTGCTATGGGATCGTAATCTCATTCAGCAATTGTTCGA
The DNA here is from genome assembly GCA_002439285.1 of Paenibacillaceae bacterium UBA6304. GTDB lineage: Bacteria > Bacillota > Bacilli > Paenibacillales > Paenibacillaceae > Fontibacillus. The sequence goes on along the minus strand of DJTQ01000276.1, from coordinate 1,590 downwards.
CTTCGAATACCGCTGGGAAGTGTATAAACCGGCCGCCGAGCGAAAATACGGTTACTATGTGCTTCCGGTCTTGTACGGTGACAACATCGTCGCCCGCTTCGAGCCGGACAAGCACCGAAACCGTGCGCCATTATCAATCAAAGGTTGGTGGTGGGAACAACCGGGTTCGGTGACCGAAGCCATGACAAAAAGCGCCCAGGCCGGCCTGGAACGCTTTGCTGCTTATCTGGGCACCCAACTTCAGCAAGAGTCGCTGGAAGCTGCCTGGCTCCGGTGAAGCCGGGAGACTAGAGCTGCAATAGGTAAAAAGCCGGCCGCTGCAAAGGCGAACCGGCTTGATTTATGCAGTTGCAGCCTAGTTGCAGCTTATGGCTCCCGCTCAGCGAGTTGCTGCTGAGCGAGCCGGACCATCTCGCGCACCATCGATCCGCCGATTCTGCCGCCCACTTGGCCGACCGACTCCGTCGTTAGGTCGCCGTTCGCACCCGGCCGCAGCGGAACGCCCAGTTCCTTGGCGACTTCATATTTGACGTCGTCCGGACGGTTCGGGTCCACGGCAAAGCCCTCGCGTCTCATCACTTCCGCTTTGAATGACTGCATGCCGCGCTCTACGCCCGGAACAGCATACTTCCTGTTTCTTCTGGCCACATCGCCCACTCTCCCTTACCCTGTCTTAAAGGTAATCTGCCCAAAGGAGGCGGAATTCATCCGAGATTGTATCTGGATCATACGATAGCCTTCGAAGTTGTTGCCGGGAGCATCTACAAGCGCCAAATTAGAGCTCTTTGGCCTTGAAGGTGTCTCCTCCTTCGATCGTGCCGTTCTGAAATCCCTTATTGAACCAGCGCTTTCGCTGTTCGGACGACCCGTGGGTGAAGCTCTCCGGCACGACATAGCCCTGGGCTTTCTTCTGAAGCGTATCGTCACCGACGGCCATCGCCGCAGTCAACGCTTCCTCCAAGTCTCCCTGCTCCAGCACGCCGAGATCATCCCGGGCATGATGCGCCCAAACGCCAGCCAAATAATCCGCCTGAAGTTCAAGGCGTACGGATTGGGCGTTGGACCGATTGTTCCCCGCCATTTCCCGCTCCGTCGTTCCCAGCAAGGTCTGAACATGGTGCCCCACCTCATGCGCGATGACGTAGGCCATCGCAAAGTCGCCCGGGGCCTGGAATTTCTGCCGCAGCTCATCGTAGAAGCTCAAGTCAATATAGAGCTTCTGGTCGCCGGGACAGTAGAACGGTCCCACCGCTTTTCCCGCCGTCCCGCAGGCTGATTGAACGCTATCCGTATATAAAACAAGTGTCGGTTTTTCGTAGGACAATCCTTTTTCCTTGAACAACTGCGCCCAAACGTCCTCCGTATCCGCCAGCACGACCGACACAAATTGCGCCAGTTCCTTCTCTTCCTGGGTCTCCTGATAAGGCGCGCTCGATTCCGTGCCCCCGGAGGTCAAGGAACTCAGCAAATCTCCGGCATTACCGCCGCCGAGCAGCGTTACCACGAGCAGAATAATAATACCTCCGATCCCGCCGCCAATCATGGCGCCGCCGCCTTTTCCCCGGCGGTCCTCTACGTTCGCGCTGCCTC
>DJTQ01000281.1 GCA_002439285.1 Paenibacillaceae bacterium UBA6304 | reverse complement strand
CTATTCTATCGAACAAAAGAAAGAGGTGAAAAGGTGCAATAATTTTTGTTTCATCCCATTTTTTTGTATTTTTATGGAATTTAGGCAATCTAGACAGAACCTGCGAGAATACAACTCGCCAAATGGCCTGCATCCTGCTGAGCACCTTGCTATATATTGGTTATATAATGACTAATGGAAGTTTGTAACAAAAATATCAGGATAAGTCGAGGTGTGTATATGAGGAACACGAAATGGAAAGCCGCTAATCTGTTAGTTTTGGCAGCAGTATTGACCCTCACGCTGGGAGCCTGCTCCAGCAAGGATTCCGCTAATTCGGCACAGGAAAACCAGAGCAATCTAACGACCGCCGAGGCTGAAGGAGCGGACAGCTCGGGTCAGAGACCGGAGCATTTGCCGAAAGATTTTCCGTTGCCCGATGATGCTGTAATCACCACTTCCCACTCCGAACAGAACGATGGCAAAAAATCGGCGCTTATGATTTTTACATCCCAAGAAAAGCTCGATAAGCTAGCTGAAATGTATAAAGATTACTTCCGGGAGCAAGGAATCGATGATGCGGTTGAAACGATCGACGAGAAGAATTTGATTATTCAGGGCGATAGCGCTGACGAAAGCTGGTCACTGATCGGCGGAGCTCTGTCCGCACAAGAAGGCACGAACGAGTTGACGCTGACTTGGACAGAACTTTAGGCTAGGGCGAGGCCGGCCGGAGAAGCCCCAAACCTATTCATAATACGGAGTCCTGGCCTTTCCCCTCCCCTTGAAGCTTCCGCCGCATCCGTTGCCGATATTCTGTAGGCTGCATGCCCATCACTTCCCGAAACGTCCGCGTAAAGCTCTTGTAGCTTTCATATCCCACCATGGCGGCTACCTCAATGATCTTATATTCCGTCTCCGCCAGCAACCGCCGGGCTTTATCCAGGCGCACATCGCGCAGATATTCTGCGAAGCCCTTACCGACACTTTTCTTGAATAGGTTAGAAAAATAAGCATAATTCAGGGACACATGGTTCGATACCATCGCCAGGTCCAGCGGCTTATGGTAATTTTCGTGGATATAGCGGATCGCTTCGTTCAAGTCCTGTGTGTTGCGATAGCTGCATTTGAATTCATAATAGAACTGATTGAGCCGAAGCAACTGCTGCTGCAATGCCTGAATATATTCACGAATGCCCGGATAATCAAAAATACTTCGCAGACATTCCATGTCCAGCGTTTCTTCTCCCATATAAGGACGGATTACGCGCTCATATTCCTCCAGCATCTGGACCACGGCCCGGCACAACTGCTGCGTATAACGGATGTGATAGCGCTGCAGGACATCCTTATGAAATACCTTGGAGATGCCTTCAGCAATTTTACCGCTATTCTTGGTGCCGATGAACTGGAACAGGAGATACAGCTCCTCATAAGGAAGCTCCCACTGCTGCTCGAGCCCCGTAATATGTTTCGGCAGAATGCACAGCTTATCCGGAAATAGGTAGCTGTGACGATATAGCTCCATCACTTGTACATAGCTGTCCGGAAGCCCCCTTAATCCTTGCTGCGGATTCGTCATGGCCGTGATGGCATGAATCTGCTCCGCCTGTAGGGCAGCTTGCAGAGTACCCGGACCTACGGAGTCATCCACCGCGAGGATCAGGTGCGGGCGGCGCTGCAGACATAGACATCCCCGCTTGCCATAGATTTGATAAGCAATGGACTCCATGCTATGGGAACTGCCCGCTCCCGGCTGGTTGATTCGTAGTTCTTCCCGGAGCAGACACAGACGGTAACCCTGCCACAGCTCCGGGTTTTGTTGCTGAGTCTGATGAATCCAGGCCTCATCAGTTACCGCGCCCTGCATAAACATGCGCAACTCTTTCCGGTCCGCCTCCTTGGCACGGCGCGAAATATGCTTCATATTTCGCGTAAGCGCCTGCCGGGTTCTTACCTCTTGCAACACATGCTCTACCGAGGCTTGCAGATCCTCCCGCTTCACCGGTTTGAGCAGATAGCCCTTAGCCCCGAGTTCAATGGCTTTCTGGGCATAGGCAAAATCGCTATAGCCGCTGATGATCAAGTAATCCACCTTAATGCGCTCTTCCCTGGTATGCGCCATAAGCGTCAGGCCATCCATATCCGGCATTCGAATATCGGTAATCACCAGTTGAATGCTGTGCTGACGGAGGATTTGCAAAGCTTCAACCCCGCTCACAGCACAGTAAATATGGTCAAGCTGCAGAGGGAACTGGCCGAGCATCGCCTGCAGGCCGTCGCGGATATGCTTTTGATCGTCCGCTATCAGAATGTTCATCCCTTACCACCCTCCAAGATTTACGTTTTCCCAAGGTAAGCGTATGGTTACGCAGGTATAGGACCTCTGCACGCTGTCAACCCAAAGACCATAGCCTTTACCATAGTGAAGCTGCAGTCGTTTATGCACGTTTTCCAGACCCAATCCGTTCTTTCCGGCAATGATCGGCGTATCCGATTCCCCTTGTAGCACCTCTTGCAAACCGGCCAATGTCTGCGGATCAACGCCCACGCCGTCATCGAAAATTTCGATGATCAGGGTACTGTTATTCTCCACCCATACCGTAATTTGAATTTGCAGCCTTCCTCCCGGGGAAGCCGCATGATGGACGGCATTCTCAACAATGGGCTGCATGCACATTTTCGGAATGGCATAGTGATGAACCTCCTGCGGGAGATCCGCCGTCAATACGAAGTTGCCGTCCTCCATGAAATTGATGAATTTGATATAGCTCTGGATGTTGGCGAGTTCCTCTCCAAGGGCTACGGTATCGCCGTTCCATTTCATACTGTAGCGCAGCAGCGAACCTAGCGACACCAGCGCGTCGGCGATCACGGGCTGGCGCTGCACCTCCGCCTGCATCCGAATCGCTTCCAGTGCGTTATATAGAAAATGCGAATTGATTTGCGAATGGAGCGAGTGCAGCTGCGCATTTTTGGCGATCAACTGTTTATCCACCACCTGGGTCATCAACTGCTTGATCTCATCCAGCATTTTGTTGTAAGTGACCGCCACCTCGTCGATCTCATCGCCGGTTTCGCCCTCGTCCAGTCCCGTATCGATTTTCTCATCCAGTTGCCCTTTCCGGACCTTTCGCATCGACGACAGTACGCTGTCCAATCGGCGAAAAAGGCGCCGCGTCGTAGTCGAAACCAGGAGCATCATCAACAGCAGCACGCAAGATGTAATCACGATCACAAGACCATACCAGCTGCGGGGGCCTTTCATCAGCGCTTGATGGGAAGCGATGTCCACGACGTAAGCGTCAAGTGGTGCGATATAGCGATACACTGCGTAATAGGTTTGATCTCCTGCATTGATCTTTACGGGGTTTTCCTGCTCCAGGACGTCCAGTTGCCGATGAATGCGGCCCAGGATTTCATCCAGTTCCTCCCCGGCTGCTTGCGAAAATGCATGCTTAGGGTTGTATATATAGCGGGAAGAATTACTTCCTTCCATCACGACAGAAAAAAAGTCTCCCCCCGTCTCCTCCAACAGATCATTGAAGAACACTTTGTGCGAGGTGCGTATTTCCATAATGCTGGGGCGTTTGTGCTGCTGACCCTGAAGACGTACCAGCCGATAATAGGCTAGCGTATGCTCCCCTTCTTTAAAGGCGAATACGCGGTATGCCGCCCCGCCTTCATCCCGAAGATCCTTCCAATAATCTTGCGGCGAAAACCTGTCATAATGGTAGATTTCCGGCCAGATCTCATACAGGTTCGGATTATCGACATAGAAGCTAAGCTCGCTGATGGTCTCGTTGCTCTGAATAATGTTGTGCATCTGCTCAAATTGGTTTTGCCTGAATTTTACCAGACGCAGACCGTCCCCAAGCATATTGGAATGAATAAAATCCACGAAGGACTTCTGAGTCAGTGCTGTAGAGGAAGCGTTTTCAATTATGTTCATCTTGCTGCGCAGCTTCTCGTCCATTCGTGAGACATGGCTGCTTCCGGTAGTCATGGCGTCCTTGTATAGCTGAGTTTCCTGTATCCGGATAAATAAAAAAGATACCACAATGGCAGGGATGGCAATCAGCATGCTAAACGCTAAGAACAACTTTTGAGAGATGCGGAAATTGCGATATATCTTTCTCATTTTCCTCAGTAAAATCTTCATTTCGGGTGCCCTCCCTACCTCTGTAATATACCATATATTACATCTTGGTCGGCAGGTAACTAAGCCTCTAGCGCAAAACGGCCCAAAGCCGCAGAAGCAAGGATACCGGCCACCTATCCGGTGACCGGCAGCAATCCTAATATAGTGGAGTTACTCCGCCATTTTCGCCTTTCGTGCATCCAGTTCGGTCTGACGATATTCCATTACCTGATCAAAGCCATAGCCCGCACGGCGGGAAAGGAAGCTCTCGAATACTTTATCGAAGGCCGCTTCATCCTTCGCCGTAATCAACTCCGGCAGCACCTCTTCCCAGTTCTGGGAGATACGCGACCAGGTCACGGCAACATCGGAATCACCCAGGGGATCGAGGCCCTTGTAGATCCCGCCGTCAATATCGGCCTGCGCGTTGGCGAAGTCCTCCATTTGCTTGATCACAGGTGTTTTTTCCGGTCTCCACTGGTTGACAATGACGGGGTTACGCATCATCCAGTAGGTATCCATGATGCCGTATTCTTTCTCCAGCTTCTCAATATCGGTTTCGAGCAATTGGGCCAATTCGGCCTTGAGCTGCGGCTTACCGTCCACCGTATCCCATGTTTCGCCTTCCTTACCAAGGAACAAGTCCTTTTGGCCTTCTTCGCTAGACAGATAGGTCAGGAAGCGAATGGCGCGCTCAGGGTTCTCGCAGGATTTACTGATCATCGTAACCATCCAGCCGTCCATGTTGCCCGGGAACAGTTTGGCCTTGTCGCCTTTGCTATTCTGCGGTCCATCTACGGCAATGTAGTAGGAATCCGGGTTATCGCTTGCAGCCAGCATCGGGTTGACCGCCGTCATCCCCGTCCACTCGCGAACCATCATGAAGTAGCGGGCGTTGTTCGTCTTCTCTTCTACCTGGGTGTCGGAATCCACCAGGAAATCCACATTAATCAGCCCACGCTCGTAAGCGGTGCGGAACGTTTTCAGCCAAGTGACATAATCCGGATCGGTCGTACGGTCGTACACTTTGCCGTCTTTTTCAAACGGAATCGCCAGCAGGTTCTGCAGGTACTCGCTCATCCCGTAAGGCACATTCCCCTGGGCAAAGAAGGGGCTGATCGGCTGACCTTTATATTCGGAATACTTATCCTTTAACAATTGCAGAGCGTTCAGGAAGCCTTCCGGCGTAGTTAAATCCGGGCTGCCCATTTCCTCATACAGATCCTTCCGTACCAAAAAAGTTTGGTTGGCGGCGGTCATTCCCGTTTCGTGCATCAGGTTCGGGCTATAGGAATCATTCGGAATGCCGTAAGTGTTGCCATTCTCTTGCTTATACCATTTCAACGTACCGTCGCCGGCCACTTTGAAGAAGTAAGGATCATATTGATCGGCCAATTCATTCAAGGCATATACATGATCGCCTTCCCAGAGCTTTTTGACAGCGGTTTCCCAAGAGCCCATGGTAATTAGGTCTGGCAGCTTGCCGGAGGTCATCATCAGAGTAATATGCTCATTAGCCTCGCCAGATGGAACCTCGACTTTTACATTCACACCTGTTTTTTCAGAGATGTACTTGGAGTTCAAGCTCTCTCCCCACGTACGTCCATACCAGGAAGCGCCTACAAACCAGGACAAATCAACAGGACTGGTATCCAACTTCCACGCGGGTTCCTCCGGATTAAGCTTACTTTCGGCAGTTGTGTTCTCAGGCTGTTGTGCGTTGTCCGTAGGCTGGGAGTTCGGCTTATTATTTGCACTATTCCCGGACCCCGAGCATGCGGCCAGACCCAGCATCAGGACTACGGCCAACATGATAGCCATGCTTCTTTTCATGACTTTGCTTTTCATTGCATGATCACCCTTTCTTGTGCTACTGATGGATTTTATATAGTGAATCATCCGCCCCCCTAAACCTTCGCTTAGGCAGGCTAATGACGCATACCCCAGATCCCCCGTTTACCCTTTAATTGCGCCGATCATTACGCCTTTGACAAGATAGCGCTGAATGAAGGGATAGAACACCAGGATCGGCAGCGTAGCCACCATCATGGAGGCAAACTTGATAGAGTTGCCGGGCAGTTTGGCCCCGAACTGGGCCATGGCTTGCTGCTGCATGAACGACATCGAGTTCTCCGCAATAATTTTATACAGCATCGTTTGTAACGGCAGTTTATCCTGAGAACGAATGTACAGGACGCCTTGATAATAATCGTTCCAATGATAGACGGCTGCGAACAGCGCGATCGTCGCAATCACCGCCATACTGTTAGGCAGTACAATTCTGAATAGGACCCCGTAATCCGAAGCGCCGTCCACCTTGGCGGATTCCTCCAGACTCTCGGGGATGGTTCGATAGAAGCTGATAAAGATGACCATATCGAAAAAGGTGTACATCGCGGGAATAATGAAG
>DJTQ01000277.1 GCA_002439285.1 Paenibacillaceae bacterium UBA6304 | reverse complement strand
TAAAAACAAGACATTTCTCTGACATTACCGTGCAGGATATTTGTGATCAGACTCTTATTCATCGTAGCACGTTTTATCGCTATTATACTGACAAATACGTACTACTAAATGCGTTAGTTGAGAGCACAATTAAAGAATTGTATGACAAGCTACCCTTTTCTGAGGCGAAGACAACTATTGTTACATATGTGATTGATTATATTGATAGTAATATGTCATTCTTTAAACACATAACAGCAGGGGCTTCAGATTATTTATATCAATCATTAGACAAATTTATCAGTCAAATGCTTTTACAAAATGCATCAAAGTATGAAGATGCTATATCACAAAAAATTCGTAATGCTAAGTATCCAGAATTGCTATGTGATTTTTATAGTAGTGGTATGCGTGATATTTTGAAAAAATGGGTTTTTGATCGTGGCAATCAATATACAAAAGACCGATTGATCCAGAATACATTCACTTAGATCATAAATATAAATCACTTGTTGAAACAGATGACTATGTAGAATTATCGTTCGAAAATGGTGCAGTAATACGGGCAGATGTGGTGATTGCCGCGAACGGAATTCACTCAAATATCCGCACAATCTTCAATAATGATGAACCAATCTATTCAGGTAATCGTTCAGTTCGTACGATTTTACCGCTTGAAGCAACGAGAGAAAAAGCAAAAGAAGATGCTACTGTTATGTATAGAGATGATACAACAGTACTATTAATGCAACCAGTAGCTGGCGGTATGCACTTCGATATCGGTTATCCTTCTGAGGATACATCTTGGGTGAAGGATATTACAAAAGAAGAACTGATAGCTAAGATGGCTTCATTTGATGAAAAGCTAGTTAGACTGTTAGATGCGATTGAATTTCCTATCGTAGATCGTGCTTTATATTGTCGTCAACCAATCCCACAATGGAGTAAAAAACGTATTACATTACTTGGTGATGCAGCACACTCAATGTTACCAACACTAGGTCAAGGTGCTAATTCAGCAATTGCTGATGCTGACGCAATTGCACGAGCATTGAGTGAATGTGCGACAGTAGAAGAAGCCTTACAACAGTATGAAAATGAACGTCGTCCCGTTACAACTGCCATTCAAAATGAATCCCAACAATTTGATAAAGCATTAGATATTAGATAAATACGAATGGGTTGTTATTGAACAAACTGGGGATTTAGTTAAATAAGAAAATCCTTATATAATAAAAAGACTCGCAAATTTCTCTTGCGAGTCTTTTTATTATATATGATATAGCAACAATATTTTACGAAAACAGCCTTAATCCACAATATAAGACTTCGCCTAACTCTCCCCTACTCCACCGTCACACTCTTCGCCAAGTTTCTTGGCTTGTCGACGTCGTTGCCGCGGGCCAAGGAAGCATAGTAGGCCAGAAGCTGTAAAGGTACGACGGACAATGCCGGCGTAAGCAGCGGCAGCGTCTTCGGAATCGCGAAGGCCTGGTCGACGGATTTCAGCAATCCGGCTACATGCTCTTCGTGCGTGATCGCCATCACGTCTGCGCCGCGGGCTTTCACTTCCTTGATGTTGCTGACGGTTTTTTCGAGTACGGCTTCCTGGGTCGCCAAGGCAATGACCGGGATGCCCTCTTCGATCAGGGCCAAGGTGCCGTGTTTCAGTTCACCCGCCGCATAAGCTTCAGAGTGAATGTAAGAGATCTCTTTCAGTTTAAGCGATCCTTCCATAGCTACGGCATAATCCAGGCCGCGACCGATGAAGAACAGGTGCTCGTGCTTGGAGATTTGCTCGGCGTAAGCCTTGATCGCGTCTGCGTTTTGCAGCATGCTTTCCACTTGCTCAGGCAATGCCTGCATGGCGGCAAGCACATGTGCTACTTCCTCTTCCGTTTGCGTACCGCGCACTTGGGCCAAATGCAGGCCAAGCAGGTAGAACGCGATCAATTGGGACGTGTATGCTTTTGTCGAAGCAACGGCGATTTCCGGGCCGGCCAGCGTTGCAATCACGTCGTCCGCGTCGCGGGCGATCGAGCTGCCGACCACATTCGTAACGGCCAGGACATGGGCGCCATTCGCGTGTGCTTGACGCAGGGCAGCCAAGGTGTCCGCCGTTTCCCCGGACTGGCTGACTACGATCACGAGCGTCTCAGGTGTAATGAGCGGCGAGCGGTAACGGTATTCGGAGGCTACATCGAACGATACCGGCACGCGGATCAATTTTTCAATGGCTTCTCCACCTACCAGACCGGCATGATATGCCGTTCCGCAAGCTACGATATGAATATTATTAATGGAGCGAATTTTCTCCTCGGTCAGATTCAGGTTCGGGAACAGCACCTTGCGGCCGCTTTCGTCGATCCGACCACGCATTGTATCGCGGTATGCCTTCGGTTGCTCATGGATTTCTTTGAGCATGAAGTGATCAAACCCGCCCTTTTCCGCGGTCACTGCATCCCAATCGACAGAAATCATTTCCCGAGAAATAAAATTCCCCTCAATGGTCATCAATTCGACAGCGTCTTCGGTCAATACCGCCATTTCACCGTCATTCAAGATATACACATTACGCGTATAGTTCAAAATAGCAGGGATATCGGAACCGATGAAGTTCTCCCCTTCGCCCAATCCGATGATCAGCGGGCTTGCTTGACGTACAGCTACCAATTTATTCGGCTCATACTCCGTCAATACGCCGAGTGCAAAAGCACCACGCATATAGGTGATCGCTTTCTGAACAGCTTTCACGATATCGCCTTCATACTCGCGAGCTACCAGATGGGAAATGACTTCCGTATCCGTCTCCGAGACAAATTCGCAGCCTTGGCTGATCAATTCTTCTTTCAAATCCAGATAATTCTCAACGATGCCGTTGTGCACGACCGAGAATTTCTGGCTATGGTCGGTATGCGGATGAGAATTGACATCCGATGGTTTGCCGTGAGTCGCCCACCGCGTATGACCGATTCCGGCCGTACCTACCAAAGGCGCACCTTCCAGCTTGGATTCCAGGTTGGCCAGACGGCCGATCGATTTGGCGATTTGCAATCCGTCCGGTGTGAATACAGCGATCCCCGCCGAATCATAACCACGGTACTCCAGCTTCTTAAGCCCTTCCAGCAAAACCGTCTGAGTGTCTCTCTTACCGATATATCCAACAATACCACACATATTTATATATCCTCCGTTTCATTCTCTCCGAATTTTATAGGCAGGAGAAAAGAAGCGGAAGATGCAAGCGCGGTCCACAGAGACAGAACTATTCAATTTTTTAGCGGTAGTTCAAAAAGTCATCTTTTGATCACGAAGCTACTCATGTAGCCCTTTCGGCATCGAATATTGAACTCACCCAGTCCTTCCGGTGCTCACGTAGGTTCTGCCTACGCTCCGCTCCTCAGTCCTGGCTTCATCCAATCTTCTCGGTGCTGAAAACCTGACTTTTTGAACATTCACCTTTTTCGAAAAATAAGAAAAGTTACAAGTAACTAACTCCATTTTCATGAATGTCCATAATTCTCCGTTCATCCGCGCTGCTTCCGCGTCTCCTGCACACTCATGAAATATCAATTTATCAATTCCATTTAGGAATAGCATCAATCCGTAAGGTTTGTGGGAACGGTCGCCCATTCCTTTTGCCCTTGCGGTTACGGTGCGATGCGATACCGGGAGGCCCCCGCCGAACAATCCGAACACCTCCACCTCGTCAGCTTGCATTTGCCGTCCATCAATCACGAAGCGACTTCAGTCAGTCGACCAGTCAAATGCCGTGCCGACCGCTTCCTTCGAAAATTGACTTCAACGCGCGAAATCAAGCTCTGGCGCTTATACTGCTGTATAACCTCACGACCCTCACTTTCTTTTCTTGAATATGCTTATTATATGCACCCTCGAGACATTTGGCAATAATCTAGTTGTCCTGATTACCAAATCCTGTCCTAGGAGTCATACCCAATAATAAGGCCGCTGAACCGGAATTTTCCAGTACCAGCGGCTTATTTTGAAGACCTATGCAAAAAGTCACATGATTACATTTCAAACTGGAGCTTAACTTATACCAGTTCTTTTTCCACTACAGAGACGATATGAGCTACCAACTGTTCCAGTTCATCCTTCTCAGGCCCCTCAGCCATGACGCGGATCAGAGATTCCGTTCCGGAGGCCCGAACCAGGACACGGCCGTTATCGCCAAGCTGACCCTCTACAGTCGCAATCGCTTCCTCTATAGCCGGGTTGCCGACAAACTTGCTCTTATCCTGCACGCGAACATTCACCAGCACCTGCGGATATTGCTTCATAACCTTCTTCATTTCACTAAGAGGTTGGCCCGCGGCCTTCATCGTGTCGACCAGTTGAATCGCCGTCAAGATGCCGTCCCCGGTTGTGTTGTAGTCGAGGAAAATAACGTGCCCGGACTGCTCCCCGCCCAGATTGTACCCGCCGCGGATCATTTCCGCCATGACATAACGGTCGCCAACGGCCGTTTGCTGCGTGTTCAGCGCTAACTTCTTGGTTGCTTTGTAGAATCCGAAATTGCTCATTACGGTAGAAACGATCGTACTGTCCTTCAGTTTTCCGGCCCGGTTCATCGCATCGCCGCAAATGCAGAGAATATAGTCGCCATCGACTTCTTCCCCTTTTTCATCAATAGCAATCAGGCGGTCGGCATCCCCATCAAAAGCGAGACCCACATCGGCCCCTAGACGTATAACTTCTTCTTTAAGTTTCTCAGGATGGGTGGATCCACAGTGGTCGTTAATATTCAAACCGTTAGGTTCTGCTCCCAGGGTATACACCTCGGCGCCCAGCTCCTTAAAGAGCATCGGAGCCAGTTCAAAAGCAGCTCCATTCGCGCAATCAAGTACCACTTTAAGTCCCTCAAAAGAGTGGCTGATCGTCGTTTTCAAATGAGCCAGATATTTAAACTTGGATTCGATATCGATCATAACGCTTCCGAGTCCGCCGCCTACGGGGCGAGGAAGCTCATCAACTTCTTTATCCATCAGTTCCTCGATCATCAGTTCGGTCTCATCCGAAAGCTTGAAGCCGTCGCTACCGAAGAACTTGATTCCGTTATCCTCAACCGGATTATGAGAAGCCGAGATCATCACGCCTGCATCAGCGTTTAAGATCCTGGTCAAATAAGCTACCGCCGGTGTAGAAACAACGCCTAAGCGAATAACGTCGGCGCCGATCGACAGCATCCCTGCTACAAGCGCAGATTCAAGCATGACTCCGGAAATGCGAGTGTCCATCCCGATAACAACTTTCGGTTTTGGAACCTGCCCCGCTAGAACATATCCCCCGCAACGGCCGATCTGGTAGGCCATCTCCGCCGTTAATTCCTTATTTGCAATTCCTCTAACTCCGTCCGTTCCAAAATACTTTCCCATGATTTCACTCCTTCAACATATTGTGAAGCCCCCGCCTCTATCTCTGTAAGGCGGAAGGCTTCATATCCTTCTCTTTGTAAGTATGGGTCTCCGATGTATGGTTTTGCTTGTGTTGGCGGCTAATTCCGAGGAAAATTAACCCCCGTCTCCATTGTCAGGTACGTTCTCATTGCCGGTACCGCCGCTTTCGTTGGCACTGTTGTCCTGATGATTAGTTCCATCTCCTGGTGGAGGCGAACCGTTCCCGGAGTTCTGCTCTCCCGGTGGATTCTCTTCCGGTACTGTGGTTGCAGGTTTACTTTTTTCCGTTAACTCAATCTGTACCTCAAGGGGACCACCGGTATCCGACAGCTCGACAAATTCAGGCAGCTTCACTGTAATTGGAACTGTGTGGGTTCCCTTTCCTAATCCCGATAGATCTACCGTAGCCGTAATATCCTCGGCCTTCAGCTTATCCAGGATCTCCTTTGAGCCGGATACACTAAGCGAAAGCGAAGCATCTTCCGGGTGAACAAACTTTTCCGTTAAGGCCCCATTGGCATTAATCAGAGTAACCGGAACATTGTCGATCAGCTTTTGACCCGCGGGTTCGATCTTTACAGTGACCTGAGCAGAGCTCGGCTCGATTTTCTCAAAACCTTCGGGTGGAGTCAAGCCTACCGTGTACCTGGTCTCATTTGTGCCTTTAAATTGACTTAAATCGACAGTTACCGGATAGGATGATATACCCTCAAGCGAATCTTTTGACCCATAAATCGCAACACCTTCGACATTGGTGCTTATGCTGGCTAGCACATAACCGTTAGGAAGCTTTCCTACTTTTCGTACTTCCAAAGGCACGTTTTTGTACAATTTATTAATTGGCACATCCACCTCAACCGAGTCCGGCGAGATTTCCGCATTTGTCATTTCCTGCCCATGTTTATCATATGCCGTGAGCTTGACGGTCTTGCCTTTTGCCGTCTCACTGAGTCCGGTCACATCAATCGTCCCTTGAACCTTCTGAAGCTCGCTGATTTCACTCTGAGGCAGGGTAACGTTCACATTGCTCTCTCCGATCACCATGGGACTACCGAGCTGCATACCATCCGCTGGATTGCCTTTCGTTACAATCGTTACGGGAATTTGCTTGGTTTCCTTCGCTTCAATCGTCACCTTAATAATCGACGGTTCCATAGTGATCAATTGAACACCAGGAGGAAGCTCATGCGTCAAAGGTAATGTAATCGTGCCTGGTCCTATATTTTTCAAATCCAGCTTCACTTTATAATCGGAAAAATTCGTAGTCAAATCGGTCCGCTTTCCTTTTACTTCTAGCCTGACCGTATCGGGTTCCAGATCATATAGCACATATTTGTCGCTATCGAAGCCGGTAACCTGGATTTTGGTGTCGATCGTTTTGGAATTCACCACGGTCGTGGGAGCGACCGGCGTCCCGCTGTCGATGTGAACCATCGCCCAGAGAATAATGCTGAACACCAAGGCAATTATCTTGGCAAAATTGTTGTGGTTAAGCCATTTATCCATTATTGGCCGGCCTCCTTCTTCTTCCAAAAGGGCTTTCGCTTTTCCTTCTGGTTTGAATTTGGACCCAGCTCTTCATACAGTTTAGAAATGAGCGATTCTTCATTAATATCCCGCACCACTTGCCCGTCGATGGCCAGCGATATTTGCCCGGTCTCCTCGGACACAACGATAGATACCGCATCCCCGACCTCGCTGATCCCGATGGCAGCGCGGTGCCGGGTGCCCAGCTCTTTGCTAATGAAAGGATTCTCCGATAACGGCAAATAGCAGGCGGCGGCTGAAATTTTATGTCCCTGAATGATTACCGCGCCATCGTGAAGCGGCGTATTCGGGATAAAAATGTTAATGAGCAGCTGTGAAGAAATAACCGATTGCATCCGTATGCCTGACTCCGTATATTCATTAAGCCCCGTGTTCCGCTCGAATACGATTAATGCCCCAATTTTTCTACGGGATAAAAAGTTAACTGCCTTAATAATCTCGCCGATCTCCTTGCCGAATTCTTCTTCATCCGCCGTGCTGCGCCCGAACAATTTCCCCCGTCCAAGCTGCTCCAGCGCTCTTCTTAATTCAGGCTGGAAGATAATAAAGATCGCGAGCACCCCAAAGGTGAACATCTGATTCATCAACCATTTCAGTGTATACAAATCAAACCATGTGCTTACCGCCCAAATGACGACCAGAACAAGGATCCCTTTCAGCAGTTGAATCGCCCTAGTTCCCCGTACGAGCAGAATCAAGTGGTAAATTATATAGGTAACGATGAGGATATCGATAAGGTCTTTAATGTAATCCTGCCATGTCAAATTCACAAAATAGTTCATGGTGCAACCCCCATAAGTCCCATCTCGGCACAACCGCCAATGAAAGAACGTTTATGTACATCTATTTAAATGCTTGTCTTTATTTTTCCCCTTAACTTCTAGGTTATAACGTTCCAAAGACAGATGCAAGCGCACAATGTAATTTAGTAGCTTCCGTAACTGCAAGCAATTATTTCCATTACAGCAAAAGAAAAAGGCGCCGGTTCCCGCAAAGGGAGGCGCCGCATGCCGAACTTGCTGCTATTTGTAGGCGACTTCCGTAAACATGTCAGTGATCCTGTACCAAATCCAGTCCAGCGCCTGATCAATGCTCTTGATCTCTCCTGCGATATGCGCCGTGGAGGCTTGGTAATATGATCCGTCAATCACCGTCAGATTACCCTGAACATCGCCGTATATTTCTGCTTTGCCGTTCTCCACCGTGAGATTGCCGGCAATCGTTGATCCGCTTGGTACGGTAACGGTATTACCGTTAATGATGACTTGATCCAGATCTGCCGTCTTGACTACCAGCTGATCATCGCTTTCCCATAATGAAATCGCGCTAAAAAGCATAACGAATAAGAACATGGCTGCAGCGGTAAGAGCCGGATGCTTGCGAATCCAACCAATCCATGCCTGCTGTTTGCGTTGATTCGGGATTTGACTCATAATGCGATCTACGAGTTCATCCGATGCCGTGATCGATCTGGGTTTAATGGCTGCAAACAGCACCATCTCCGTCTGTTCCAGTTCCTTAAATCGTTCATTGCAAGCGGAGCAGTCTTTAAGATGTGACTTCAGCTCCACGGCCTGCCCATGCGTTAAATCTTCATCCAGATAATCATGCATCAATGAGGAGGCTTGTTTGCAATCCATATCAGCCATTCCTTTCAGTATCAATCTATGGATAACCAACACACCGTATTGGTATAGTCGTCCTATCTTACATTACGTCTGACGCAACAAAGCGTTTCATAAAAAAATTCAAAATCTCGTGCGCCAACATTAAAAAACTTTATTCTCTAACTTCTTACGCAAAAATTCGCGCCCCCGGTGCACTCTTGTTTTCACTGTAGTCACAGGCATATCCAGCACATCACCAATCTCCTGCAGCGAAAGATCCTGCAGGTACCTTAATATAATCACCGATTTATATTTGGCGGGCAAACCTTCAATCGCCTGATGGATCATCTCCTGCGTTTCCGACAACAAATACTCACTTTCCGGCGTTCTTTCGTCCCCGGGAATCAGCGTGTACCCGTCCATGCCCTCTTGATCGTTCATTTCCGCATCAAGGTAATAGCTAGGCTTCCGTTTGCGAAGCCGGTCTATGCACAGATTGGTAGCGATCCGGTAAATCCAAGTGGAGAATTTCTGCTTATCATCATAACGATGAAAACTCTTATACACGCGCAGAAACGTCTCCTGGACGATATCCTCGGCTTCATGCCGGTTGGATAGCATCCTGTACGCCAAATGAAAGATCTTATCCTTATATAAATCAACGAGTTCGGCAAATGCGCCCTGATCGCCTTTACGGGCCAATTTCACCAGTCTCGCCTCAAAATGGTCCACCACCATAATTTCCCCCAGATCTATGGACAGGCTTATTTCGGGACTCCTGCTTGTCCGGCCTTCCGCTTCCCGAGCCCACATTGCGGTGACATACGGCCGCTCTCACTTCATTCAAATGTTAATTCAACTTTATGTAAAATGCAATACTATTCATATTTATCCCATGTGATTTATACTTTTACATCTTAAAAAAATAAGCCGCATCCTTCTCCCGAACAGGAGAGGAGCGGCTTGAGTTTGAAACCCGGGAATCAGCCCGTATTCCGGAGACCGGCGGCAATTCCGTTGATCGTAAGCAGAACCTCGCGCAGCAATTCCGAATCGTCCTGCCCCTTTTCGCGGATGGCCCGAAGCTCAGTCAGCAATTGAACCTGCAAGTAGCTGAGCGGATCCACATAAGGATCACGGAGACGGATGGATTCCTGTACTCCTGGGGAATCATCAAGAATCTCCGAAACACCCGTAATTTTCAGAATCATGTCTTTTGTCAAATTAAACTCTTGCTCGATTTGTCCAAAGATACGATCCACTGCTTCCGAATCTCCGCACATTTTAGCGTATTCTTTGGCGATAACCAGATCCGCCTTAACAATCGCAAATTGCAAAGTATCCATTAACGATTTAAAAAACGTCGAATGCTTATACATATCCTGAAGAACTCTGAGGTTATCCTCATTGTTTTGATAATAAGTGTACAATCCAGTACCTGCAGCATACCAGGCCGGGAAGAGATAGCGACTTTGCGTCCAGGCGAATACCCATGGAATCGCCCGCAAATCTTCAAATCGATCGCTGTTCTTACGTTTTGACGGTCTGGACCCGATATTGAGTTCTCCGACTTCCACCAGAGGTGTCGATTCTCTGAAGAACTTCAAGAAATCCGGTTCACGGAAGACCAAATCCTGATACTTCTTGAGTGAAGTTTCCGAGATTCCCCTAACGATAGCATCCCATTGATCCTCTTCCGGATTGGAAGTTTGATGAACCCGGGCTTGAACCGCTGAAGTGATAAGCGCCGAAGTCGCCGTCTCCAAGCTGCGGTAAGCAATTCCCTTCAAAGAATAACGGGAAGATATAACCTCACCTTGCTCGGTAATCTTGATGCCTCCCCCGATCGTCTCCGGTGGCTGCACTTGAATACTGCGGTTTAGCGGCATACCGCCGCGGCCAAGGGCGCCCCCGCGACCATGGAAGAACTTCAGCTTCACGCCATACTCCTTGGCTGTAGCCGTAATTTGCTTCATCGCTACACGGAGTTCCCAGTTCGCCGTAACCACGCCGCCATCCTTATTACTATCGGAGTATCCGAGCATAATTTCCTGCAGGTTGTTCATAGCGGCCACGGATTGCCGGTAAATCGGCATTTCGAACAAACGGTGCATAATGCCTGGAGCTTCATGAAGATCATCAATCGTTTCAAAGAGCGGAACGGATTGCAATGTGCATACAACGGTACCGTCGGCTTCTTTACGGAACAAGCCCACTTCTTTGGAGAACACGATAACCTCCAAAATATCACTAGCGGCTTCAGCCATACTGATGAGATAACTGGTAATGCATTGTGGCCCGAATTCCTTTTGTGCCTCAAAGATCGTACGATACACATTCAGGCATTCTGTCGTGCTCTCACTGTATTCTTGATATGGCGAAGTTAAAGGACGCGGATCGTTGAGCAGGCGCTCCAGAAGGGTAACCTTATCCTCTTCCTCAAGTTCGGCATAATTGCTTACAATATTCATATGTGCCAGTACTTCCGTCATAGCGTTTTCGTGCTCTTTACTATGCTGGCGAACATCTAAGGTAGCCGTATGGAATCCGAACAGCTCCACTTGGCGGATTAATTTTTTGATGTGCGTGTCAGCGACATAATCCGCATAATGATGACGCAAACTCCGGTCAATAATTTTCAAATCCTCGATCAAACCATTTACGCTGGTGTAACGATCGTTGGAATCCTTTTTCGAGTCGTCCAGTACATTATGGAGCTTCTCTGTCATATAAGTCAGCTTAATGCGGTAAGGTTCCTTTTCATTAAGCCATTTTGGCGTCTTGTTCAGCGTTACCTGCAACCGATCCTTCTGAATGGAAGCCAACAGTTCATCTGTAACGTCTACGATACTGGTACTGAAGCTTAGATACTTAAACAGCTCCATTAACAGCCCTTGATATTCACGGATGGCCAGCTTACGTTGCATTTTGAGCGTCTCCCAGGTTACATTCGAGGTTACGGAGGGATTTCCGTCCCGGTCCCCACCAATCCAGGAGCCAAAGCGAAGATAGGTAGGCACATGCCATAAATGCTCCGGATAGTATTTACTCAGGCAACGTTCCAGTTCTTGATAAACTTCTGGCAGTACATGAAACAATGTTTCGTGAAAATAATACATCCCATTTCTCACTTCATCGAGAACTGTCGGTTTGCGATCGCGTAGCTCGTCGGTCTGCCAGAGTGTAATGACTTCATTCAACAGCTTCTCTCTAAGCTGCTCCCGTTCCCGGAAAGTCAGCGTCGGATTATCAAGCTGCATGACATCGTCGGCGATCCGCTTATGAATATCGAGAATAGCGCGGCGCTTCGCTTCCGTCGGGTGAGCCGTCATGACGAGTTCCAACGACATGCTTTCAAGAATTTCCTGCGTCTCGCTGAAAGTAAAGCCTTGTTCCTTCAAGTCTCTTACTGCAGCTTCGATCGTACCCGTCTGCACAGCCTCACCGGCAGAACGCTCATAATCCCGTTTACGACGAATCCGGTGGTTCTGTTCGGCAATATTGACCAATTGAAAGTAAATAGCGAATGCGCGGATGACCTGGTGTCGAATTTCTGGTCCTAGGGAATTAATCATTCCCTTGAATTCCTCATGCAATTCCGGCAAGAACACAGCCCGCAACGACTTACTGGCTTCACGAATCTTCTCGACAATATCCAAGAGTTCATTACCGCCTTGATGGACAAGGACCTCTCCTAGAATATTGCCCAAAAAACGTATATCTCGCCGTAGAAGGTTATTCGAATTGGTTTTGCCGGCAGCTAGCGTTAATTCCGTCATATTTCTCCCCCATTTCATCCCTATTCCTTCTCTAAAAGCTTTCCTACCATAATACAATAAACTCCCCTGAAAATCTTCACTTTATTTGTAAGGAATTTAATGGATGCAGTAGTACGCATCGAACATTTAAGGCAGTCTCCCGAGTGGAAACGTCATAAATAACAGGCCTTATCGACTTGTTCCTTCCGTAGTGGCACGTCTATAATTACCCTAACACGGTGAAGCAATAAAATGCAAGGTTAAAAAAATACCTGTGATTATAACAAAAAACATCATCCGTCCGATGATGTTGCTGTTATTTATGGAGCGGGTGATGGGAATCGAACCCACGCTACCAGCTTGGAAGGCTGGAGTTCTACCATTGAACTACACCCGCAGAATACCCACAAAAGTGATGATAAGCTCCGCAGATAATTCCGATTACTTTCGCGGGGCACCCATCAAAAAGATAATGGTCGGGATGACACGATTTGAACATGCGACCCCCTGGTCCCAAACCAGGTGCTCTACCAAGCTGAGCTACATCCCGAAATTAAGATGGTGTTAACCATTATGAAGTTAAAAGTGGCGCGCCCTAAGAGATTCGAACTCCTGACCTTTTGATTCGTAGTCAAACGCTCTATCCAGCTGAGCTAAGGGCGCAAATTATGGAGCGGACGACGGGAATCGAACCCGCGACCCTCGCCTTGGCAAGGCGATGCTCTACCGCTGAGCCACGTCCGCAAAGATGGTGCGCGTGGAGGGACTTGAACCCCCACGTCAAAGACGCTAGATCCTAAGTCTAGTGCGTCTGCCAATTCCGCCACACGCGCACTGTGAAAAGTGAGCCATGAAGGACTCGAACCTTCGACACCCTGATTAAAAGTCAGGTGCTCTACCAACTGAGCTAATGGCTCTCAATAAAAATGGCTGGGGATATAGGATTCGAACCTATGGATGACGGAGTCAAAGTCCGTTGCCTTACCGCTTGGCTAATCCCCATTAAAGTAATCATGGTGGAGGCTGAGGGGTTCGAACCCCCGACCCTCTGCTTGTAAGGCAGATGCTCTCCCAGCTGAGCTAAGCCTCCATATGTATTGCCTATTTGAGAAATGGTGACCCGTAGGGGACTCGAACCCCTGTTACCTCCGTGAAAGGGAGGTGTCTTAACCACTTGACCAACGGGCCATTTCGATAAAAATGGAGCTCTCAACCGGATTCGAACCGGTGACCTCTTCCTTACCATGGAAGCACTCTACCTACTGAGCTATGAGAGCAAGTGGCTCCCCGAACAGGACTCGAACCTGTGACAACTCGATTAACAGTCGAGTGCTCTACCAACTGAGCTATCAGGGAATATTATGCTTGGCGGCGTCCTACTCTCCCAGGACCCTTCGGTCCAAGTACCATCGGCGCTGGAGGGCTTAACGGTCGTGTTCGGGATGGGTACGTGTGGAACCCCTCCGCCATCGCCACCAAACGGTTCAAGCTTCTTAATCGCTTGAAAACTGGATACGAAACGTGAATTTGCGGTTAGTCTCCTCAAGTGCTCATTTCGGCTTGTTCAGCCTGACGCCACTTTTTGGAGTTGTTTGGATAAGCCCTCGACCGAT
>DJTQ01000278.1 GCA_002439285.1 Paenibacillaceae bacterium UBA6304 | reverse complement strand
ATAATAACCTGGCGGTGTATACCGATTTGGAACAAATGGTATCAGGTGATGCGGTCGATGCCGTGTATATTGCAAGTCCTAATTCTATGCATGCGGAGCAAGCGATATTGTGCATGAACCATGGGAAGCATGTGCTGTGCGAGAAGCCCCTCGCTTCAAACGTGGCGGAAACGCAGCGGATGATTCAGGCGGCGCGAGACAATGACGTGCTCCTGATGGAAGCCATGAAATCCACGCTGATGCCGAACTTCCGGGTGATTACTAACAATTTATATAAAATCGGGCGGGTACGCCGTTACTTTGCGAGCTATTGCCAATATTCTTCGCGTTACGATGCGTTTAAGCAGGGGAATGTGATGAATGCCTTTAATCCCGAATTCTCAAACGGTGCCTTGATGGACCTAGGGATTTATTGTATTTATCCGATGGTGACCTTGTTCGGCAAGCCGGAGTCGATTCAGGCGACCGGTATCATGCTATCCTCGGGTGTGGACGGAGAGGGGAGCATCCTGATGCGTTATGACGACATGGATGCCGTAGTCATGTATTCCAAAATCGCGGATTCTTACGCGCCGGCGGAAATTCAAGGCGAGAACGGCACCTTGATCATCGATAAGGTAAATCAACCTTATGACGTAAAAATCCTGTACAGGGACGGAACGGTGGAGGATTTGCGTCAACCGCAGATGCAGGAATCGATGTTCTATGAAGCAAGGGAGTTCATTGAACTTGTGGAGTCGGGGAAGCGGGACAGCAGTGTCAACTCGCATGCAAGCTCGCTGGCCGTTGCGGAAATTATGGAAGAAGCCCGGCGTCAAATCGGGTTGAAATTCCCGGCCGATTCCGATTCCTAATACAGGAAGAGAAAGAAGAGGGAGATCCGAGGCGGTGCCTAGTCCATGGCACTGCTCCAGATCTCCCTCTTTTGCTATATGTTCTATCGATACGTAACTACGAGCGCATTACTGATTTTCCGTCCGGGCGTCGTCAGATATTTCCCGTTGTAGTAAAGACCGCTGGAAGCTCCGCCGTCCAGGTTCATAGCCTGATAAGCTCCGGCCTGTTTCATCATTTCGGCTAATTGGGGGATGGTAGCCCCGCCGGTGGTCAGCAGGATCAGCTTGTGATCGCGCGTCAGTCCCAAGGCGCTTCGAGCTCCGCCGCCCGTCAGGATTTTCGGGTCCTTGAAGCCCTCCGCCTTAACGTCTAGTGAAACCTTGCCATTCACGACTAGGCGAGGCCCGGCTTGCAATGCGCCTTGAATGGAGCCTTGGTTAAAGCGTTCATTGAAGTCCTCGCCCGGGATCAGATCTGCGAGCAGATTTTTGTCATATGTAAAAATCGTACGCTTGTCGCCGGAAGCTTTCATTTGGAGTTCTCCGCCGCTTACGATATAGCCGTAAGGAGCCTTATAGCTATCCTTGGTATAGGCGTCAAAAAACGTGCCATTAATCGCCACAGAGGCTTTGCTGCGTTTCGCGATGCTGTTCAAATCTTCTACCTTTCCGGCCTTGTCACCAGCTAATACGACATCGAGTCCGATTTTCGGATGCATCAGCGAGATCGTGATCATCTGGGCGGAAATCGATCTACCGCTGACTTTAAAGGTTTTGCGGGAGCTTACGATCGGCGCCGTGCCATTCGTTACGCTCCCCCGTGTGACGGCCGGGAGCGATGCCTTGGCATTATCGCGGCTGATGGTTACTGCAGTTGGGTTCTTGCTCCATTCGAGCGAGTACCCGAGCGATTCGCTTACAAATTGCAGCGGGACGTAAGTTGCTCCATTCTCGCTAAACGGTGCGTCTGAAATAGAAACTGGAGCGCCATCTTTTTGTGCCGCCGTTTTGCCGACGTACAGGGTAAGCTGCTTCTCACCGTCTACAATATCGATTTGCTTATTGGCATCGGTCCATTGGACGGAAGCCCCGGCAAATCCTTTGAGAAATGAAATCGGCACAGAAGCTCTGCCGCTTTTAGCATCGATCAGCACGATGCTTTTGGGCGCTGCTGCCGGTGCGGCAGCGAAGCCGGAGGGGACGATGCAGATAAATGCCAGGAATGCCAGAATAACCGGGATGACTGTTCTCTTCATGCTGGTAAATTGCTCCTTTTGTATGGTGTTGTAGTACTTATTTACTAGTTTATTATCGGAACAAGCACCAGTTTCGTTAAGTTAAGCGTCAACCTGATCTTGTAGCAATCCTAATCTGCAGGCAGGTTATCCCGTCCGCTATTCAGAGTCAGGTCCCCGGTCACCAGTCGATTCATCAGTCTGGTCACACGTCGGTCACCATGTTGGTTACTCTTCGTCGCTCCGTGATGCGTCTCGTCAGTTAACTCGCTGGTCACCTCGTTAGTCATCGGGCCGCACAATTCGTTGCCACTCTCGTGGGTCACCTCGCATGTCGCCCGATCGGACACCACGTTGGCTCATCTCCTATACGCCTCATTGGATATTTCCAATGAGTATCTCGATTTTGCACCTGTAAATTAAATGGATTGGATATTTCCAATCAAAAACACCGAATGTTTGCTCAAAGTGAGTTTTTGGTCTATTTTCATTGGAAATATCCAATGAAACCCCTTGGAAGGCCGATTTAGCGGATATTTAATTGGAAATATCCAATTAATTGCGGATATGGGAGCTTAATTAGTTTGAAATCAGGTGGCTGCGGCGGTGCATCATAGTTTTTTGACCTCGCGGCACAGAGAGCGGCTAGTTACATCATCACACTAATCACACTAACCACACTGACCACTTTCACCAAACCAAACTCATCACACTCACACTCATCACACTCATCACAATCACCACACTCACCAAACTCATCACACCGATTCGCCCCATCGCCCTCATCAATCCTGCCTCCGAATGAGAGCATCAAATAAATAAGCCAGGCTGCGACTCCCTAAGGAACCGCGGCCTGGCTACGTAATTTCGTGTATAAGTACACCTGTTTAGTAAGAATGATTAAGCCTTAATATACATTTTGTTGAAGTACTCTTCCAGCATCCGCTTAGTGGCAAATGTTTCTCTGGTGGTCTCGATGCTCTTACGCATCATTTGTACCCATTTGTCGCGATTATCATAGTAAGTCGGCAGGACGCGGTTCAGCAGCGTATCATACAAGGCGTCGCTGTCGTGGCGGTCCAGCACTTCGAAGTCGGTTGTTTCGAAGCCGTCGCCGATTTGCCAGCCGTTCTCGCCGTCGATGCAGGCTTCTGGCCACCATCCGTCCAGAATCGAGCAGTTAAGCACCCCGTTCATCGCGGCTTTCATGCCGGACGTGCCGCTCGCTTCCAGAGGTCTGCGCGGGTTGTTGAGCCAGATGTCCGATCCGCGGGTGAGTTGCGCGCCAATCGTCATATCGTAGTTCTCCAGGAAGACGACGCTTTTCGGATACTTCTTCATCATTGCTACAAGATTGCTGACGATTTTCTTGCCGGTGTCATCCAGCGGATGTGCCTTGCCGGAGAAGACGATCTGAATCTTGCCGGACTCGAGATAAGGCTCAATGATCTCCGGTTGGGAGAAGATCAAGTCGCTGCGTTTGTAAGGGGCCGCTCTACGGGAGAAGCCGATCAGCAGATGATCCTCGTTCAGAGAAATACCGGAACGTTCTTTAATAAAACTGATCAACTCGCGTTTGATTTCCATGTGGGTAGCCCACAGATCTCCGCCACCCTCATAGGCGCGGGTCATCCGGTCATCTACCCAGGTCGGCGTGTGAATCGCGTTCGTAATCCCGATAATCTCGGAACGTCCGGAGACCTCTTTCCACATTTTGTTGGAGGTGTCCGCATGGAGTTCTGCTACCCCGTTCGAAATGCGGGACAGACGCAACCCGGCGACTGTCATATTGAACGGATTTCCACCGATACGTTCCATTTGATCCCGGGTTAACCCGTTGTATGCTGTCATGTAATCAAGCCGGTCGAGCGGGTGGGTTTCATTGCCTTCCTTGATCGGCGTATGTGTTGTAAACACGACCTCGTCGCGCGTTGCCATCCAGGCTTCCTCGAAAGTTTTGCCGGCGCACATCTTCTCGCGAATCAGCTCCGTTGCGGCGAGTGCGGCATGTCCTTCATTAAAATGGTATACATCAATCGGAATTTGCAGGGCACGCATCGCCTTCACGCCGCCAATGCCGAGAACGATCTCCTGTGCAATCCGTTCCTCACCGAACCAACCGTACAATTGGCCGGTAATCCAGGCATCGCCGTTCTCCGGAATGTCCGTATCGAGCAGATACAACGGATTATTGCCGAAATGTTCAGTCTTCCACACTTTGCATATCACATCGGTATTCCGAATCTTGACGGAAACCTTGACGCCGGTATCTTCAAGGAAGTCGTAGACATAATTGTGGTACGTGTCATAAGGTTTGCCTTTGGCATCAATACGTTGATCCGTGTAACCTTGCTTCCACTTGATCCCGATGGCGACAATCGGAGCTTCGATGTCTTTGGCACCCTTGATGTAATCTCCGGCCAGGATTCCCAGACCGCCTGCATACATTTTAAAATCGGAATGAAGCCCGTACTCCATGCTAAAATAAGCTACAGTGGGTAAGTTTTTTTCGTTCATTCGGTAAGCCTCCTCTTAAGATTCATGGATACATCGGCAATTCGATTCTTGCAGAACGAAATAGTGCATTAGTGCAAACGTTTGTCTTCAAGAAAACAGGGCGCCGATGTGAAAGCGATTTCTAGATGTATTTTAGCATATATTATTCAAAAAAGAAGGAGGAATTGACAAGAATTTTGACAAAATCGAAAAAATAACAGGGGAATTAGCTACTTTGATACGCAAAAAAGCCGAATACTGAACAAACGTTTGCATCGGAAGCCATTTCCAGGCCATTACTAGAGTCTGTTTCGAAAGACAGTATCGAAGACAGTATCGAAGACAATATCGAAGACAATATCGAAGACAATATCGAAACCCAGCATCGAAACCCAGTATCAACAGCCCCTATGTGAAAGCCATTCTTATTCCGAGGGATACTCCGTGGGGGAATCCTCCCAAATCTGCTGATCATCCGCAACGGCCTGGATTTCTTCCGGACCGATCTGAAGATAGACATAGCCTTCTTCCATTTGTTTTTTCAGGGCTCGTTCCTTGATGAATTTAGGGCTGGCTTCGCCGGCATCTTCATCGTAAACAAGCAGGATACCGTCCGTTTTCCGGAACAAAAGCTCATCCCGGGCCCGAAATTGCCATACGCCCTGATAGCCTTCTTTGCTAACGGAGCTATAGAAATCGACCTTGCGAATCAGTTCGCGATAGTAGGTTTGTTTTTCTTCTTTCCACTGTTCCTCTTGATGGCTGAAGGCGGTAATGATCGAGCATTTCAAATCCGGGTATGTTTCTTTCAGTTCGATAACGGCTTCGCAGGCCCACAAATCAACCCCGTATTGACCGGGGGTGATCACCCATTCCAATCCCTCTTCGATCAGGGGAATCAGACGTGCGGCGATGGCTTGCCGAATATAAGGAATTCCTTGGTGCTTATTGTTATATATGCCGAGTTCGTGCGCACGGTAACCGGTGACGAGCAAATTTTTCAATGATACTCTTCCTTTCGTGACCGGCCTAGAACCGGAAGACGTCTTTGTTTCATTATACCTCAGTTTTAGGAGGGGTTCGGTGAATCGGGAAGCAATAGGACATTATTACCATATATCGGGTTCGAAAAAGGTGTCGAAATAAGTCTTTTATCACTGTTATTTTGAGTAACCGATTGGGTAATATCAAGAGAATACATAATTTTGGGAGGATATACAGTTGAAAAAATGGACAGCAGCACTATTGGGAGCAATTTTGGTACTAGGTATTACAGCCTGCGGCAAGGAAAAAGTCGCGGAGGTTGGAGAGGCCAACGCAGCGGCTAATGGATCGGCGAACGAGACCGTAGCAGATACAGGAGCTAACGCGCCGGCAGAAGACAAAACGGCAGTTCCTACGGTGGAAGAGTTGATAAAGAAGGCGACGGAAGCTAGCGAAAAGTTGAAGAGCTTTTCCATGGATGCAAAGGTCAATCAAAATATCGTAATGACGCAAGGCGATCAAACACAGGAACAAAAAGTCGATATGACGATGAAGGCTGACATGGTAAAAGAACCGCTGGCAATGTATCAAGTCATGGATATGTCCATGGGCGATCAGGGCACCCAGAACATTGAGCAGTACATTACCCAGCAAGGCATCTATTCCAAAGTGGATGGAAACTGGGTTAAGCTTCCGGATGAAAACACCGATCAGTTGATGGCGAGTCTCGAACAATCGGCTAGTCCGGAGGCACAATTGGAGCAGTTCAAATCGATTGCGAATGAAGCCAAGGTGGTTGAAGAGGGAGATGAATTCGTTCTTTCCGCAGACCTCTCCGGTGACGGTTTGAAGGAATTGGCCAAATCTCTGATGAGCCAGGCTGGCGGGGAAAATGAGCAAACAGCCGCCATGCTCGAGCAGATGAATATTAATATGATCAAAATTTCGTATGCGGTAAATAAAGAAACTTACTTGCCGACCAAGTCTATTGTCGAAATGGCGATGGATATGGATGTGGAAGGACAGAGCGTTTCCCTCGATATGAAAATGGACAGCACGATTTCCAAATATGACGAAATCACTTCCATTGAAGTACCTCAAGAGGCGTTGGATAGCGCACAATAAACGACTGGATAATAGAAAACGGCTGGACCCGGAATGGATCGATCGGGGCCAGCCGTTTTTTTGCTTCTTGAGTCAGCATGCAAAAAAGCCTGCGGCAACAGACCGCAGGCTTATCCATATGGCTTAGTGACAACGGTTACAAAAGCGAGGACTATTGGCCATGAATCGAATAGAGTGTAAACACGGTATAGAAGACGGCGTAGAAGACTCCGAGTGCGATAATCCAGCCGAACGCGCCGCTTTTAAATTTACTGCTTCCAGGTTCCCACATGTGTAGTCAGCTCCTTTGTCTCGCAGTGGTTAATTGTGAACAATTTGTGTCTTATTTAATTATTGAACATTCTGTGACCAAAATCAAACATTTTTTTGAACTTTTTTATTTTTTTTATTTTAAAAGTTAAAAACGCAGCCCCATAAACGGAGCTGCGTTTAAATATCGTTATTTTTTTAGTGGCTTGAAGCCTTCTTCTGTTAAATACTCACCGGCTTCTTCTCGGGTTTCAAATACCATCTCCAACTGGATGCCGGAATAAATGTACCAAAGATCATTTTCATATTTCAAGGTGAGCGTTCCACCATCCGCATCAGTCCAAATGCCTCCCGGGGAGTCTATACGGGAGAAATCCGTCAAGACGATACCTTCCGCTTCAGGGGCATCCAGCGGTTTCCCGCCTGTGGAGAGGGATTGAATGGACTTGTCCAGCAAGCTGCGCAAATCCTCCTCGGTGTAATCCCGGATATTGACGTAGCCCTTATCATCGACATCATAGTCTTGTAGCATTCCGGCATAGATAAAGCCGTTGCCGTTAGGGTGCAAGTGGTAGGCTACGGTTTTTTTGTCGTGAACGCTTTGCTCGTATTGATAGTTGACCCGGCCGAGCGACACGTTCTTCCTTTCCAATTCAGGGTAGGAATCCAAGATTTTCAGTTTTTGTTCAAAGGTAAGCATAATCCGCCTCCGGCATATCATTTTGCAGGATTGGTTCCTGATTGAATGTTCGTTGAAGTTCAATACCTCCAGTATAAAGGATTCGAGCGGAATGAATCAAAGTGTAGGAGGCCTCGTGGAAGAAAGACGAGGATCGTGCTAGTTCATCTCCTCTGATTAAGGGTACATGTTTTTATATAAGAACTAAAGAAAATACGATGCAGGCAAGGGAGCTTTTTACGTACTTGCCCCACATCTATTTCAATAATTCTTCTTATAGAGAACTTACTTCAAAGGGGGAGGACTATGAGAGAGACAACGCAAGGAATAATCAAGTGGGGAATCATGGGGACCGGCGTCATTGCGGAGCAATTTGTGGCCGATCTGGTCCACACCACGAATGGCGTCGCTTATGCGGTTGGATCGCGTAAGCCCGGGAATGCGGCGCTCTTCGCGAGTCAATTCGGAATTCCCCGTGCTTACGGAAGCTATATGGAGCTCGTGAACGATCCGGAGATCGATGTTATTTACGTCGCAACACCGCATCGCTACCACTTGGAGAATGCGCTGAACAGTCTGCGGGCAGGCAAGGCGGTATTATGTGAGAAGCCGGTTACCGTAAACAGCCGGGAGCTGGAAGTATTGGTCTCAACCGCCCGCGAACGCGGATTATTTCTGATGGAAGCAATGTGGATGCGCTTCTTGCCCACCGTGCGCAAAGCCCTGGAATGGATCCAGGCCGGCCGGATCGGTGAAGTGCGTCTCGTGGAGGCCGAGTTCGGGTTTATGGCCGATTGGGAACCTGAGGCAAGGCTTCTGAATCCGGAGCTTGCCGGAGGGGCGCTGCTCGATGTGGGGATATATCCCGTTTCTTTTGCATCGATGATCTTCGGGGTCCAGCCGCGGGCGATTTGGAGCACTGCACGGGTAGGCGACACGGGGGTGGATGAGCAGTTTTCCGCCCTGCTGACTTATGATAATGGGGAGGTGGCTTCTCTGCACGGAGCCATCCGGCTCGGCTTGCGCAATGAGGCTGTCATTCATGGGACAAAAGGATGCATCTCGCTCCCATCCATGAATAAGGCTCCCTCGGTATCGCTGTTCCAGGGCGGAGAAGTGGTAGATACTTTTACTGATGATCGCTTGGGGAAAGGGTATGAATATGAGGCGGAAGAAGTGGGAAGATGCATTCTTGCCGGAGAAACGGAAAGCCGGCTGATGCCGCTCGACGAATCGTTAAGAGTGATGGAACAATTGGACACGATGCGGGCGCAATGGGGGCTGCGGTACCCTTTTGAATAAAATACACTGAAATATTGGTCTTTAACCTCAGTCATTTGGTAGAATTAATATAATTCATAATAGGATGCAGGAGGAAAAGCAGACCATGGGAGAATCGACGTTTAAAAAGATTAAATGGGGAATTATGGGGACCGGCTGGATTGCAGAGCAATTTGCTAAGGATTTGGTTCATGTCGGCAATGGCGAGGGGATGGCGGCAGGCTCGCGCACAAAAGAAAGCGCTGTTAAGTTTGCTGATAAGTTCGGTTTGCCGCGAGCTTACGGTAGTTATGAGGAACTGGTGAATGATCCGGATATCGATGCAATTTATGTGGCGACCCCGCATCCTTATCATAAGGAGAACGTTCTAACCGCCTTAAATGCCGGAAAAGCGGTGCTGTGCGAAAAGCCGTTTACCGTGAACAGCGCCGAATTGGAGCAACTGGTTGCAACGGCGAGACAGAAGAATCTATTTTTGATGGAGGCCATGTGGACCCGGTTTCTTCCTCCCATCGTGCAGGTGAGAAAATGGCTGGAAGAAGGACGAATTGGAGAGGTTAAGCTGCTTAAAGCAGAGTTCGGTTTCCGCAGCGATTGGAATCCGCAGGGCCGGCTCCTGAATCCGCAGCTTGGCGGTGGCGCTTTGCTGGATGCAGGAATCTATCCGGTATCCTTTGCTTCGATGATTTTCGGAGCCGAACCGCAGAAGATTTGGAGCACCGCCGATATTGGTGAAACCGGGGTGGACGAGCAATTTTCCATTCTGCTGGATTACGGCCAAGGCAGAGCGGCGACGCTAAACGGGGCGGTGCGCTTGGATTTGACGAATGACGCCTACATTCACGGCACGGAAGGGATGATCCATATTCCTTCCTTCTTAAATGCTACTGAGGCGATTCTTCGGGTAACGGGAAAAGAGGAGGAGAAATATACCGACGGGCGGTCGTCCACCGGGTATTCGTTCGAAGCGGAGGAAGTGGGCAGATGCCTGCTTGAGGGACTATCGGAGAGTCCGGCCATTCCGCTGGAAGAGTCGCTGGGTATTATGAAGCTACTGGATGAGATCCGGGGGCAATGGGGATTGAAATATCCTTTTGAATAAACCGAGATAGGTGGCAGCCGACCAAGTTCTGTTCATAAGCAGAAGGAGGTCGGCTGCCGTCTTTTATGAGTGAAATCTAATAACAAATCTAATAACCCCAGTTCAATGAAATTTAACAGGACAGAGTTCTTGGACAAAGGGGGGAAGGAATACAATAGAACAGGGGCTATCGGCTTCGGGATGATAGGCAGGCTGTCATTCATCTATGCATGGCACCGTTCTGATCCACTGTACTGCCGCTGTTGTTGTTGTCCTCCAAACTACGAATCTCCTCGGTTAACGCAGCTATCTTTTCATCCATATGATCCAGTTTGGTTCCGACCGTTTGCAGCACATATTTGATCAAGATAAAGCACAGTGTAACGGGGAAACCGACATTCGCCACCATCGATACGATATCCGTAACCTGCATGTTCAGGACCTCCTTTCTTTGAAAATTCCCTTTCACTTATATAGAGAAAAAATCGCACAATTTTACAACCAATTATTAGAAAAAATGTTATAATTAAAATCAACTCACATATTAATGGTTGTAAGACAAACCTTCATATTTCCCTATACATAGAAGATGAAATATGGAAGGGGGAGGTAATTTTGAAGGAACAAACAACCGCGTACGAGCAGTATCGCAGGGAAGTTTACCGGATCGCTTGGAGGGTACAGTACAAAGCCAAAGTCGTGAAAAAACGGGAATGTTCATTCAACGGATTCGAACCGGCCATATCCAGTTTCACCTCATCTTCTGATAACAAAATGTTGATTCGTCAGCTGATCGATGCCCTGCCGTCCAATACGGGGCGAAGTATCATTTTTAAGCTCTATCTGCAAGACAAGACCGAACGCGAGGTTGCCCTGGAATTGAATATGACTCAGCAAGGGGTGAACAAATGGAAGCGCAAAATGATCCAAGAGTTGTCCCGGATGATGAGTTCCTGAATTTGCTTCAAAGAGCGAAACAAAACGATGCCGAGGCCATTCTGAAATTGATCGATCTCTATAAGGGAGATATCATGCGGGTCAGTAAGTACATTCACTCGCCTAATGAGGATGCCGTTTCCGATATTATTCTGGAATTCCTGGAATTGATTCAGGCGAAGGAGGTCAAGTAGTGAGGCGTGAGCAGAGGATGGAATGACTGATAGATGAGCGGAGAATTTAAAAAGACATAGAAAAATCCCCTGGGTAACAGGGGATTTTTCTATTACACTCATTCTTATTCCGCAGTTATATCCGCGGGAATATAGGGTCGGACCACCAAAACGGTCGAAGTATAGCTTCTCCCTTGATAAACGGCGGTCAGCGTAGTTCTGCCCGGCCGGAGTCCGGTCATATAGCCTCGCTCGTCAACTGCGGCGATTGCAGAATCGGCGATCTTAAATTCGGTCTCTCCGTTGACGAGGATTGTATTTCCGAGTTCATCGGTATACCAAGCTTGAAGGTCAAGCTCGCTGCCAATGGATAGCGAGTAGTCCTCCGAATCCAGGTAGAATTGTCCGGTGACGGGAATCGGGCCTTGGGGCTCTTCCGATACATGGGCGAGGAGCTGTGTCTCAAGCCCGCTATATTCTGCGGTAATCACCGTGCTTCCGACGGACAGGCCGGTTAAGGAGCCGTTGCCATCTACGGTTACTATTTCCGGGTCTTGAGAGGTGTAGATTACGGACCCGGATACGTCGAAGGTGCCGCCGTCACTGTAAACCGCAGTGATAACGCTTGGCTTCTGTTCTCCTACAGCAAGTTCTATTTCGGATGAGTTGAACATGATCCCGGACAATTCCGGTTCTTCCGGCAGCGTCTGTCCATTTCCAAGGACTTTGATGAGCTGCATTCGGTAGCTGTCATTCTCCTTGACTTGCCCGGAAAGGACAAAGCCGCCTTCCGCAGCCAAGGTTCCGTTGCCGACGTTAACCAGGTCGGGCCCTGCAAATTGATAAAGTCCGGTGACTTCACCGTTCTGGTCCAGGTTAAGAACCTGATACTCCGTCGTATTATCCGGATACACGCCATATGCATGTCTTCCAAGAAGCGCATACCCGTCCCCCGTGGTGATAAGTTGCTTCATATAATCATTATCCGTGCCGAGGTTGTAGCTCTTCTCCCAGAGCGTTTCTCCCGCGGCGTCCGCTTTCATTACAAAGGCGATCTGCTCATCTTCCACCCGCTGCATCCCGCTAACGATAAAGCCGCCGTCCGGCGATGGTTCGATCGATCGCAGGCTCCGCCCGGAACCGGGCATAGATTGTTTCTTCTCCCACTCCACTTCTCCCTGTTCATTCAGCTTAACAATTACGGAACCGTCCTCTTGGGAGGTCAACATGCTATCCAGATCACCGACAGCGATATAGCCACCTTCCGGCAACGCAATGATCTCGTTAAAATATTGGATGTCGACGTCGAAACGGAACGTTTTAAACCAGACTTCATTTCCCGTCTCATCCACCTTCAGCACATAAGCAGAATTCAAGGCATACGAATTGGCACCAAAGCCGGTGATGACGAATCCACCGTCCGGCGATTCGGCAATCGATTCGCCGTGAAGATCCGTTGAAGGAGATAAGTCGTCATAGCTCTTGTCCCATTCAACGGTTCCTTGGCTGTCCAATTTGGCAAGAAACGGTACGATCCGCGGCTTGCCTGAGCTATCGGTAACTGCTCCGCTAACCAGATAACCCCCATCCCGGGTCTGGAATGCGCTATACGCGTATCCGCTGGTTTTGCCTGAAGCTGCATCGGCTTGTATTTTTGTTTCCCATGTAGCGTCACCGTCTTTGTTCAGCTTAACGACGTAAATCATTTGTTCCGTGGTATAGCCGGAGGAATCCAGGTCCACGACTTCCCCTACGGCGATATAACCGCCATCGGCTGTGGGAATTACGGACCGTCCGTTCGAGGAAGCGGCGTCGGTTCCATAAAGTTTGCTCCATTCCGCTGTCGGCCTGGCCGGCGTTTCGGGGGCGGCATAACCGTTGCCGGATCCTCCGACCCAAGTTCCTATGCATGTCAGAGATATTACGGCCAGTTTGAACCATTGCTTTAACACTAGCAGCTCTCCTTCCAAAATATGATCTTCAAGAAACATTACCCAATTTTATTATTGCGGAAGAGAGGAAGGTAAGAAATCCAGCTATATCCTTATTTAACGGTTGGTGTTAGGGCGGTGTGCCCGGGTCTTTTTATCTGCGAAGCCGGGATCTGCATAAATGTGTGAATGGTTCGCGCATGTTGTTCGGGGCAAATGTTATATCAAATAGTGATATAATATCTGAAGCAATCTACATAAATACTTCATGTAACGGGTGATCACACATTGTTTAGACTCGCAGTTTTTTTGAAGGCTTATAAAAAGGAAAGTATCCTCGGTCCCTTATTCAAGCTGCTGGAAGCGATTCTGGAGCTGTTGCTGCCGACGATCGTGGCACTAATCGTGAATCACGGGATTGGAAACAGGGATACCTCCTATGTACTGAAAATGGGCGGACTTATGGTGGTCATGTCCCTTCTAGGTTTCGGCAGTTCGCTGATCTGCCAATATTACGCGGCCCGGGCTTCCCAAGGGTTTGGAACGACGCTACGGAACAAGCTGTTCAAGCATGTGTCCACGTTGTCCTTTGCCGAGCTTGACCGGTTTGGGACCCCGTCACTGATCAACCGGATCACGAATGATGTGAACCAGATGCAGACCGCTGTAGCGATGCTGATCCGGCTTGTGATTCGCGCGCCGTTTATTTGCATCGGGGCGATTATTATGGCGATGCTGCTTGATTTCCGGCTGTCGCTCGTGCTGCTTGCGGCGACCCCGGTCTTTGCGCTGATTCTGTATTTGATTATCACTAAATCGGCCCCTTTGTACCGGCTGTATCAGACAAAGCTGGACAAGATCGCGCTCGTTCTAAGCGAAAACCTGAGCGGGGTTCGCGTCATTCGAGCATTTGCCAAAAGACAGGCGGAGAAGGAGCGATTCCGCGAGGCATCCGATGATATTACCGCTACTGCTATAAGAGTGGGACGAGTGTCGGCTCTCCTTAGCCCGGTCACTACGCTGGTTGTCAATGCAGCGATTATTGCCGTATTGTGGGTCGGCGGGATTCATATCGATGCAGGTATGCTGTCATCCGGAGAAATCATTGCATTTATCAATTATGTAACACAGATTTTGCTCGCTCTGATCGTTGTGTCGAATTTGATTATCCTCTTCACGAAAGCTGCTTCCTCAGCGGCCCGGATTAACGAAGTGCTGGATACGACGGCTTCTGTCGTAGCGCCTTCCATCACAAATTCGTACAACTCTATTCCTGATCATTCGCATAAGCAGCCGGACACGCCTGCGATAGTTTTTGATAATGTGACTTTCGGTTATAGCGCGACGGGCGACCCTGCTCTGAGAGATATTTCCGCAACCATTCACCGGGGTGAAACGGTAGGGATTATCGGGGGGACCGGAGCGGGCAAGTCCACGTTCGTCAACCTGGTTCCCAGGTTTTATGATGTGAATAGCGGCGAGGTGCGGGTGGACGGCAGAAATGTCAAGGATTATAACCTGAGTGAATTACGTAGCAAAATCGGAGTTGTTCCGCAAAAAGCCCTCCTATTCTCCGGAAGTATCGCGGACAATATCCGTACGGGCGCGGAGCATGCTTCGGCAGAACAGGTGAAGCGGGCCGCCGCGGTTGCCCAGGCAGACGAGTTTATTTCCAAACTCCCTGACGGCTACGAGACGCTTGTATCAAGAGGCGGGGTCAACTTATCCGGCGGACAAAAGCAGAGGCTGACCATTGCGCGTGCCATCGTAGCTAATCCGGAAATCCTGATTCTTGATGATGCTTCCAGTGCGCTCGATTTTGCGACGGATGCGGCATTGCGGGGATCGTTAAGAGAGTACAGCCGCGGGATGACCGTGCTATTGGTATCACAGCGGGTCAGCAGTATCCGGCAGGCGGATCGGATCATTGTCCTGGAAGACGGACGAATCGCCGGAATCGGCACGCATGAGCAGCTATTATGCCACTGCGAGGCCTATCGGGAAATTTGCGCTTCCCAGCTCTCGGAGGAGGAGGCGAAATGATGAATACAAGACAAACCTGGCAAAGATTGTTGAAGTACGCCGGAAAATACAAAGGCTATGCGATGTGGGCCGTTATCAGCGCGATGATTAGCGTGGCCGCAAGCTTAATCGGTCCTTACCTGATCGGGCGGAGTATCGACCATATGATCGGACAGGGGAACGTCGAATTCGATGAAGTGTTCAGGCTGCTTACTGTTCTCGGCCTTGTCTACGCCGTTGGAAGCATATTCGGCTGGCTCCTGACTTATTTAACGAATCGCTTGGCGTATCAAACCGTGAACGATTTGCGCGGAGACTTGTTTGATAAAATGAACGTTTTACCCTTGAAATATCACGACACCCACGCGCAAGGAGATAGTATCGGCCGTTTCGTCAACGATATGGACGCTGTTTCGGACGGATTACTCCAGGGCTTCTCGACCTTGCTGACCGGGGTGGTTACGATTGTCGGGGCGATCGGGCTGATGCTCTATACCAGTCCGCTAATGACGCTGGTCGTGCTGTTGTCCGCACCTGCCGCCTATTTCGTGGCGAGATTTATAACGAAGCGGTCACAGCAGCTATTCCGTGATCAAGCCCGGCTTCTCGGTTCGCTCAACGGATATGTTGAGGAGATGGTGGGCGGCCAAAAGGTCGTGCAGGCTTTTCATTACGAGGAGCGATCCTTTGCCGGATTTTCGGCCAAAAACGAGGAACTGTACCAAGTCGGGATCAAATCGCAATTTATCAGTTCGCTGTCCAATCCGGCGACCCGGTTGGTCAATAATGTCACCTTTTCCGTCATTGCTTTAATCGGAAGTGTCATGGTGATCGGAGCAAGAATTACGGTTGGAGACTTGTCCAGTTTCCTGATCTATGCCAACCTGTTCGCGAAGCCGTTTAATGAAATTACGGGGGTCATTACACAGCTCCAGTCCGCCACCGCTTCGGCGCAGCGAATATTTCAGGTGCTGGACGAACCGGCAGAAACGCCGGACAATCCTTCTGCTCCCGAATTGCTGAAGGATCAAGTAACGGTTGCGTTCAACCATGTTAAATTCTCCTATCAGCCGGAGCGGCAGCTAATCCGTGATTTGAATCTGGTCGTTCCCCCAGGCACCCGGATTGCGATCGTTGGGCAGACCGGGGCTGGTAAAACGACACTGGTCAACCTGCTTATGCGTTTTTATGACGTAGATGCCGGAGAGATTACGATTGACGGCGTGAACATCAATCGGTTCTCCCGCGATCGGCTGCGCGTCATGTTTGGTATGGTTCTGCAGGATACTTGGCTGTTCGGCGGGACCGTACGCGATAATATCGCCTATGGGAAGCAGGATGCCAGTGAGGCGGAGGTGATTGCGGCGGCCAAAGCGGCCAATGCCCATGGATTCATCAAACGGCTTCCTCGCGGGTATGACACGGAGATCAGCGGAGCCGGAGACAACTTGTCCCAAGGACAGAAGCAGCTCCTGACGATCGCGCGCGTCATGCTGGCGGACCCGCCGATGCTGATTTTGGACGAAGCCACAAGCAGTATCGATACGCTGACCGAAATCCGTATTCAGCAAGCTTTTCTAAAGATGATGGAGGGCAGAACGAGCTTTGTGATCGCCCACCGTCTGTCAACGATTCGTGAGGCCGATCTGATACTTTATATGAAGGATGGCGATGTGGTGGAGAGCGGGAGCCATAACGAACTGCTCGCCCGTGGCGGCCATTACGCCGGATTGTATAACAGCCAATTTGCCGCTGTGAACTAATGATATATAGCGGATAAGGGGGAGTGATCCAGCGGGGTCCCCTCACCGCGAACGATAGCGGACTTTTTGGGCCTTATTTCCTCAGATTCTGGCTTGCACTCGCAAATAGGGCCCTTTTAGGACCCTATTTGTCTCCGTATCGCATGCAGTTAGCCTTTTGAGTGTCTCACCTCTAAAATAGGACCCTAAAAATCCTCTATTTCCCTTCAATGTCTGGTAATTACGCAAATAGCGCCCTGAAAGTCCTCTATTCTTTTATATATGAGAAGTAATATTCATCCTGTTAAAGGAATTTTATGAAAGATTGTAGAATAAGTGTATGCATACATAGTGTTATGTAAATTTTGGCAAATCGCATTGCCGCAAGGGGGATTTTTTTAAATGGAAAAAGAAAGAAGTTCATGGGTTTTACCGGTATTGGCAGCCTTGGTCGCAGCCGTCATCGGGGGTGCTTTATGGGCACTAATCGTGGTTTTGACGGAATACGAGGTGGGGATTGTTGCTTGGGCCATCGGCGGATTGGCAGCATTGGCGGTAAGTAAATTTTCGAAAAAGATTACAGCTGTCCACCAGCTTGTAGCTGTGGTTGCCAGCTTGCTGGGTATTCTGCTGGGCAAATATTTTGCCTTCGCGTATTTTCTGTCAGATGGAGTCGAAGGAATTTCTGCGAGCGCTATTTTTACGCTCTTTAGAGAGAACTTTGTCGATATGTTCAGTGGAATGGACATCGTTTTTGTCGTGTTGGCCGTGGCTACGGCATGGCAGTTGCCTGTTAAGTTGAAAGGGAAGCAGCGTCCTGCCGAAGGCGGAGTTCCGGCGGAATAACGGGTTGAAGCAATTGAAGCAAAACATACATAATTTTAGCTGGAAATGAATAGGATTGAAATGAAGAGGGTGCTTCGGCACTCTCTTTTTCGCTTTCTATCTGCTTTATCCTCAATCATAGAAATCGTTTAAGAAATTTCCTCTTACATCCATTTTGATGGTTCCTTCGGTATACTCCCGGTGAATTCATACTTTTTCCTCAGTTTCAGAAAAAATGAGTCTAAGGTCCTTTCTTTTTTAGGGTCAAACTCCACCTTTAGGGTTAAATATCCATTGGAGGATTGTGTGAGGAAAATCTTACTAGTATAATGACTTCCAAAAGAGAGGTAAATATTACTAAATTATTGGGAACTATTTCTTCAGCAGGTGAACTTATGAAATTATTAATCGTATCCGGGGAATTTCATAGAATGATAAAGGGCTATCTCCCCCGAAAGTGTGAGCCAATTAATTCCAACGGACTAGAGTTATGTGATTTACCGGATTATCTTCAAAATGAAAACCCTGCGGCGGATGGAATACTCATTACGGATGAGGCTTTTTCGCAAAAGGGAGGACAGGATCGGGAACATCTGACAATATTGCTCGAATGGATTCAAACCGGGAGGAAACCGGGAATTCCCGTACTTATCGTGACTAGGGATCACCTCAAACCGCAGGAGCTTACCCCGCTGACTGATAAATTTAATAATCTCATATTGGCTACTTGCGATAGGGTGCGGATTCCGCCGGATTTCTTCCAAGATGCTCTGGGTCAATTGAGTAATAAGAACAACACCGAAATACATACATCTTCAAAGACAGAACATAAGAGACCCGTGGCAGCAACGGATCAAACCGGGACAGGTCAACCCGAGAAAAAAAGGTCATTCTTCGACCGGTTCCGCTCAAAACCGGAAATGAGCGGGGAGCTGGAAGTCACGGATCGCCTGAGCAAGGACCTGCTCAATGTCAGCCGGGGAATCAGCCGGGTAGTGGCGGTTACGGGGCACAGGGGCAGCGGCCTGACCACGACGGTTATCAATCTGGCGCATGAAGCCAGCAAGCGGGGACTCAGCACGATCATTCTCGATATGGATACGGAATACCGGAGTACGAATATGTACTTCGACAGGTTTCATGAGCGTAGCAACAAAGATGAGCAGATGAGCGCATCGCTTATCCGTACTCTTGCTAGGCCGCAGGACTATATGACCACAGCATTTAACATCAAGGACAACTTTTGGCTTGCCGGATTGGGCTACTCTTTTCATGACCGGAGATTGATGGAGCAGTTCTATACGACGGAGAAATTGATCGGTCTCATCTCGGTGCTGAGAACCAAATTTAATCTGGTGCTGCTGGATATGCCGCTCGATTTGTTCCGAACGTTCAAGGAATCGATGATTCATATGGATCTGTTCGGCCTATGCGTCCCGAATAATCTGCATGCGGTGCTCAGTACGATCCGGAATGTCGAAGTGGTTCTGGATCAGGAAAGGGCGTCATACCTCAATGCTAAGTCGAAGGTCATTGTCACCAAGTACAACGACCGGTCCCGGTTCCAGGACAGTTTGTTTGAGCCGGATAAAGTCAGCGAATTGCTTACGTCAGGTTTAAGTGATTATTTTCAGTACGAAATGAAGACAGCGGGTGCGGTGCCTTATAGTTCGGGATTCGATGCTCAGATCGAAACGGACATCGCCGCTACGAATGCGGGGGCCGAGTACGAAAAGGCTTTTGGACAAATGCTTCTACGACTGATGGAGGGTGCGTAACACAATGGATCTAAGTACAGTAAAGAGCGTCTCCCCAAACAAAAAGCTCTTCAAAAAAATACTCGCGTTACTGTTCAGTATCGCAGTAATCATCATATCGCTGTTCGTTTTGAACAACGCGAACGAGGCGGCTAAAGACACGGTGGAGGTGCTAAGGGTTAATCAAGACGGCGGTATTCCGGCGTACGTTGCCCTGACGGAAAAAGACATTCAGAAATACTCGATTATCCGGAAGGAATATACCGAAGACATGATTCTGGCCGAGGACCTCGACAATGTGAAAGATAAATTCACCAAGTATTATCTGCGCGATAAGAGCGTTTTGTACAAGGATCAGCTCATGGATGAAAAGCCCAAACAGAACGAGTGGTTGTATGCGCTCGAGGATGATCACGAAGTGCTTACCTTGCCCTATAACTTCCTGGAAGCGGGCGGAGACATTCTGATGCCTGGAGACAACGTACGGATTCGCGTTTCTTATGAGGATGAATCCGGCGGTGGCGGGGTCACCGGCAATCCGAATGCCGGATTTGTCTCGGGCTCCGGGATACGCACGGAGATTCTGTTCGAGAGCATCGAAATCCGGGATATGCTCAATTCCAGCAGCCACTCGATTTATGAAGTGTACAAGGAAGTGCTCAAGCTGAGCGAGGACAAACGGCAGGAAGCG
Source organism: Paenibacillaceae bacterium UBA6304 (assembly GCA_002439285.1). Classification (GTDB taxonomy): domain Bacteria; phylum Bacillota; class Bacilli; order Paenibacillales; family Paenibacillaceae; genus Fontibacillus. The sequence goes on along the minus strand of DJTQ01000278.1, from coordinate 7,470 downwards.
ATGAAGAGCGATGAGTTCCTGAAAAACATTCAGCCAAGGTCGCTCCTTCTCGAGGGGACGAGGGAACAGATCAATAATTTCGCCAAATACAACGGATTTGACAATAAGAAATACCTGATCACGATTCTGAGCCGGAAGAACAGCCAGGTGATTTTGGATGAGCTGCCTACCCTGCAAAGGGAGGTGGAATCATGGATCGAAACGAAGGACTGAAGCTCGACGACGTTTTGAATAAAATCTCGGCTAAAGATCTGGTCGGTACCGAGATGCAGGAGAGCAAGCTGATCTACAGCGTGGTTGGCTTCATCCCCGCCTGTGACATGGTCGACAATGCGCTTATTATCAGCAATCTCGGATATATGCTGGCGCAGAAGGGGTTGAATACTTGCATCGTCGATCTGAAGGTGTTCAATCCGAATCTACATAATTATTTGGATGCCAAGCCGAGCAAAAAATCCAGCGGACTGATCAAGGTGCTTAAGAGCGACAAGGTGGATTTTCGGGAAGAACTACAAGCAACGAAGTACGAGCGGCTGTATCTGCTATCCCCGAGTCCGCATGATCTGATCGAAGAATATCTTGATTTCGAATTCGAGCATCTGGAGCGGGTCATTGATACGTTAAAAGGAATGTTCGATATCATCCTGCTGGATATTCCGAACAATCCCCCGCTTGAGTTTTGCCTGGGGGCAATGAAATATTCGCATATCGGCTTTTTTACCGCAACGGAGCGGATTGAGGCTTCCAGCAATATGGTACGGATGCTCGATTTCGCCTCCTCGGTCGGAATCAGCACAGCGAAGTTTACCAGCGTCATCCTTATGAACATGCAGGATATTAACTACGATTATAAGGGACTCAAGGAGTTCGGCTTCAATATCGTCGCGGCGCTGCCATTCGTCAAAGCGGCGTATGCCGCTTCTCTAGAAGGCAAGCTCTACGTGAGGGATAACCCGCTGGTCAACAGGCATTTTCTTAAAGGGATGAGGCGTCTTGCGGATATCCTAGGCAACCAGTAAGGGAGGGGCGAAACGGATATGCTTACTCGCGCGAAAATCAGCGATATGCAGCAGAAAGTAAGTCATCAGATCTCCAAAAAAGAGGATATGGAGGATCTGAAGAATAAGTACACCACGATTCTGTTTGAAGAAGCGCTGGAGCTTTGCCAGAAATATATTACGAAAGTGGCAACTCATGCTTTCAGACGGGAAAACGACCCCGCACGAAAACGGGAAATGACCAAATCGTATATCTACGAATTTGTCGAATCGCAGCGGCCGGTCGTCGAGGGATATTACGAGCTAGTCGATTTGAAAAGAGCCCTGATTGACGAAATCACCCACTATGGCCCGATCACGAAAGCGATGGAAGATCCGACGATCGATGAAATTAGAATCAACGGGACGGAGCAGATTTTTGTCGAGTCCGGCGGGAAGACCTTGCCGTGGGATCAACATTTCATCGACCGTGAGCATTTGGAACGGATCATTTCCAAGCTACTCGGGGTTTCGAAGGTCCGGCTCACGCCGAAAATCCCGATGGTCAATGCCAGAACGATCGAAGGTTACCGGGTTAATGCTACGCATGCCGACATCTCTCCTTACGATATGCCGGCAGTAGTCATCCGGAAATTCAGCAAGAAAAGTATTACCCCGGAAATGATGATCAAGAACGAATCTTTCTCCGTGAATATGTTCAAGCTGTTGTCTCTATTGCCGAAGGCGGATCTGTCCTGGATCACGGTAGGACCGACAGGGAGTGGGAAGACGACGCTGAACGAAATGATGGTTAGAGAGATCAATCCGTTGTCCCGGATTATCACGATCGAGAATCCGTCGGAAATGCGGCTGCTGCGCCGGGAAGGGAACAGCGAGCATGGACGAATCATCAACGACGTCCTGCAGTACGAATCCGTTCCGGATGACGACGATGCCAGCCCGGCTACGATGGAGAACCTCCTGATCAATGCGATGCGGCAGTCACCGCACTGGATCGGGCCGGGGGAACTTCGGACGCCGGGTGAATTCGCTACCGCACTCCGGGCGGCGCAGACCGGCCACTTCTTCTTCACAACGCTGCATGCCGAGGGAGACCGGGAAGCGATCTACCGCTTCTTGACCGCCTATCTGATGGCTTCGAACGAGCCGGCGGAACTTGCTTTACGAAACATTTGCAGCGCCGTCAAGTTCATCGTTTTCCAGGAGAAACTGGCCGACGGAACACGGAAGGTTACGTCTATTTCGGAGGTACTTGGTTCCGAAGGCTTGGAGCCGATCGTCAACCCGATCTACAAGTTTATCTCGGATGATGTATTGGAAGAAGAGGAAACTCACCGGGTACTGAAGATCGTCGGGAAGCACAAGCGAGTCGGTATGCTCTCCGAGAAGGTTCAGCAAACCATGATCAAGGCGGGAATCAAACGCAGCCGGTTCGAGTTCCTGACGACGCCGCCCGGGGAAGATGATACAGAGGAGTACGGATTCCATGGATACAACTTCAATCATTAGTCTATTCTTCGGTGTTACTGCATTCATCGTATTCAATGCCGTGTTTGAAGTTCGTTTCTTTGAAGGGACGGGACGTTTCTTCTTGGGGCTGCTGGATACATTGGCCGAGCACCTGGGCAGATACAACACGAAACGGTATTTGGAGCGGATCAAGAAAGAGCGGATCGTCAAGCGGAAGGAAAATGTATACGCCAAGTACAACCGGCTGGTCGAAGGTTTGATCCTGGATTTTAACTTGCCGCTGACCCTGGAGAGTTTCACCTCCCTGTTATGCATCTGTTTTGCGATCGTGGTATTGGTGGTCGTTATCTTCATGCAGAATGTGACTCTGGCCGTGGTCGTTACGGTAGCTATATTCATCGGGCTGCTTACGTACTTCGTAATGCAATCCAAGGCGATCAAGGCGGAGAAGATGGAGAGCATCATGGATGCCGAAGACATCATCTGCCCTTTAGCGAGAGAAGGGGTGCTGGTCGCGATCAAGAAGGTCATGGAGAGCGACGAATACATCAAACCCGGCATCCGGCCCTATTTCCAGCAGTTCATCGATAACTGCGAGAATAACGGATACTCTTTCAAACAGGCGATCACACTGCTTAACCGCCAGCTTGGTCCGAAGTTCGATAACTTCACGAAAAAGGCGATCGTATTCGAGTATAACGAGCGGAAAGGGATGGCGGACATTTTTCTCGACATCGTCGATGAGAATGCAGTGTTGCGTGAGATTAATGCGCGGAAGGATCGGATCTTCCGGAAGATGAACCGGGATTTTCTGCTCAAAACGGTCATTATTGTTCTGTTCTTTCTATATGCTTTATCGGTCGAGGATTTCCGGGAGTTCATGCTGTACGGAACCTTCGGCAAAGTCATCAATACGTTAATGATCAGCATCATCTGCATCAGCTTTGCCCGCACGCAGGCGCTTCAGGGCAACCTTGGACCGGGGAGTGATCCCAAATGAGTTTTCTGGCGAAGCTTGCCGCGTTCATCGCGGTTATTTATCTGGTGAAAGTATTTATCTATCCCTTCTTCCGGCCCGTTCACGGCAAACAAAAGAAGCGGAACCGCAAGTACATAAAGGAACGGAAGAATGCCCAGTTCAATCAGAAGTTCCAGAACTTCAAGCGCAATTTCTCTATTAAGTATGTCGGCAAGCTTATGGGTAGTGCGGAGAAGCTCCGGTTTCAGAAGATGATCGATCGGCTGGATTTAACAATGAAGCCGGAAGAGCTGCGGGCGGAACAGCTATTCTATGCTCTGGCCGGGCTGGTTGCCACCATGATCCTGATGACCGCCAATCAATTGCTAGGGTTTGTCACCGCCATCTTCATTATCCTCGGCTGGATGTATCCGGTCTCGGAGATGGAGAAGAAGATCGAGAAGAAGAACAAGAATATCGCGTTCGACTTTCCTGCGTTCTACAGTATGGTGTATTACCAGTATTCTAAGTCGGTCAACATTTATCTTGCGGATGTCATCCGTGATTACCTTCCTAATGCGAATAAGGATATGCAGGAAGAACTCGGCGTTATGCTCGACAATATCGATTATGGTGAGGATTACGCGTTGAAGCAGCTTAAGAAACGGGTGCCGATCCATTACATCATCAAGTTCTGCGATCTGATGGAAACCCGGTTGAAAGGGTACGACAACATCTCGCAGATGGTCTATCTCAAGAACGAGGTGGACAGTTACCGGATTCTGGCGCTGGAAGAAGATTTGGAGCGCAGACAGCGGACGAATTCGCGAATTCAGCTGGTGCTGATCGGGGTGCTCGGGATTTATATTGTAATTTACTATTTATTCACGATTTTGGATTCTATCAAAATGTTTCAATAAAGAATTGATTATGGGGAGGATTTGGTTATATGAAAAACAAAAACAAAGAGCTTGAACAGGTGAAGAAACGTTCGTTTTGGAGTGATGAAACCGGGGATATCGGGGTAAAGCAGATTGCTATTACAGTCGCGGTAATTGTGATTATTGCAGCGGTTGTGACCTATCTGCAAGGCGGGAAATTAAACGAGTGGATCGATTCTATTTGGTCGTATCTGTTCAATGATCTCATTCAGGGGAATATTGGTGGGGGGAGTTAATCTCCCTCACCCTTTTAGGTGATCTAAATGCGCGCATTTGCTAAATCCATCCTGATTTCCATTTTGGTAACGGTAGCCATATTCATCTTTACGAATTTCATTTACTTCTTCCCGTGGTATACGACGCTTATCGTGGAAACCTTCAATGTAACGCAAATTGTGGCGAGCGATAACTACCTCAAAGAAGATTATAAAGAAGAAGTGCTGGAGAACTTGAAGGACCGGCCGATTTTTAAGAAGCGGGCTGACGACATCGAAATTTCCGTGCGGAAGGAACCGGACGATTCGAATGAACATTCTGCCGAAGGCGGCAATGATGCCTCGGTCTATGAGAATGATCTGGATGACAATAAACCATACCGACAGCGGGGAGAACCTGTAACGGTAACTATTAAGGCGGTTTATCCCTTCAGCATCAAATTGTGGGGAGATACGCTGGAGAGGGAGCTTCCGGTTTCCTTCACGTTGAAAACGATCGGTCTCAAACATTATAAGGACCTCGAGTATTGCAAATATCTGTATGATGACCCAGACCAAAAGTGTGAAAGATCATGAAGAATGTAGCGATCGGGGCATTTGTCGTCTTTTTGGCAGTTGTTCTTTTGCAGCCTATCGGCGAAATTATGAATCTGACGAAAGAGAAGATTAACTTAGGGACAGCCTTGACGAACGCGGCGCGTTCTGCCAAAGATCGAAGCCTGGAATACGAGTTTCAGATAAATTTGGATGCTCAAGTCAATGAGGAGAAATTCGTTCGATATTTTTCCGAATCGTTCGAGGACGCCATGAATTTCACTTGGACAAATAAGGGGCAATCTTCCAGTAAATTGGTCTTTAGGTCCAATGACGGCAAATACAACGAGTTTATCGTCGAACTAGCCTTCGAAGACGAAGAGGACCTTGCATCGGAGCAAATCGTTACAAAAGTCGAAATGAAGGCCGAAACCGAATACAAATTCAAAACCAAGTATTTGAAGCTGGCCGAGGATGCCGGGGAAGATACACCCACGAAGCTCACTTCCGAACGCACCCTCATCCTCTCCATCAAAAACTAACCCAAAGGATGTGACGGCGTGGACTATATTATGGTTACTTTCCAGGCCGGGCCGCAAATGACGAAAGAGCTTAAAATTCCGGTGTTTGTCACCCCGGAGGAGCTTTTGTCCATGCTGTCCGAAGCGCTCGGGCTGTGGACCGGGCCGGAGAGTCGGCTGCAAGCGGAGCCGTTGGGCCGGATCCTGGACCCATCCCGAACGCTGGAAGAAGAGGGCGTAGTGGATGGGGCTCTGCTTACTCTCGTGTAGAAGGGATGAATACCGTGAACGGCAACATTCATAACGGTGGATTGGCTTTAAAACAAGAAGGAATCCTGTTCCTCGCGGATCTGCGGAATTATTCCGGTACATTTTATAAAAGTGAAGATTCAGGAGAGACGACTCTGGTAGACGGTGTGTTCTGGTTTATGAACCCATCCTACGATTCGGTTTACTATAGCGATCAGATACAAGGCAATCGTCTCTGCAGATGGGACATAGCTTCACGAACCTCCGAAGTCCTGCTGGATCGCCCGGTGTACGGGTTGATTCGCAGCGAGGACTGGCTGTATTACGTCAGTGAGACAGATCAGAAAATCTATCGTAGTCTCCTAAACGGCAAGAACGAATCTCGCATCACGGATGAGCCGATTGAGACTTTTGTCGTGGATAGGGATGTGATCTACTATGTCACGCTACAAGGAATTAGGAGCTGTAGTCCATCGGGAAGTAACCGGGAACTGGTATCGGAAGCCGGAGCGGTCCATTTGATCAAGCTGGGACACAGGTTGGCCTTCGCGGATAAAAGAAACCATTATCTGCTGACCGTGCTCGATCTGCATACCGGGGAGAGTCAAGTTTACGGAGATGTCTCACCAAGCAGTCTGAATACGGACGGGCGCTATCTTTATTGCGCGAATCGGAGTAATGAGAACTCGATCTACCGAATCGATCCCGAAACGGGCGGCAAGATTCGAATTTACGGTGAGGCTGCCGATTATCTGCATATCCTGGATGATTCTCTCTATTTCTGCAACCGCCGGGAGTGGTACCGGATGTCGCTGTCAGGCGGGCAGGCAGTCAAAGTCATAACGATATCGTGAGGTATTTATGATTAACGAAAAATATGAATTCAGCCGTCAACCCCGATTTTTATCGGAAATGCCGAGCGGAGAGATCGAAATTCCGAATCCGCCGCATGCGTATGAGAAGCCTGAAATTGCCTGGTTTGCCTTGCTGGCTCCTCCGGCGGTCATGCTCGTCATAACGATGCTGCTGGCATTGACCTCTCAATCAATGTTTATGATGCTGTCGATTGCCATGACGGTCATGACTTTAATTGTGTCTTTGACCACGGCTGCTTCTCAGATCAAGAAATACAAGAAGAAGAAGAAGGAACGCGAGAAAAAGTATCTGCAATTTATTGCCGACAGCAGAAGCGAGCTTCAACTGGCGAGAGAACAGCAGATTAAGGCGATGAACGAGATGAGTCCTGACCCTGTCGCCTGTTTGCAGAGAATCCAGGAGATCGATAACCGGCTTTGGGAAAGAACGCCGTCTTCTCCGGATTTCTTATCCCTTCGGTTGGGGGTAGGCAGCGTTCCGTCCGCGCTTCGCATCAATTACACCAAGCAAGCGATCATTATGGAAAGCGATCCGCTGCTTATGGAACCGCAGCGACTGGCTCTGGAGTTCGATCGGGTGCAGGGTGTGCCTGTGTCCATTAATTTAATCGCCTCCGAGATTTGCGGTATCGCCGGGGAGGGCGAAAAGACATTCGCCGTGGTAACGCAAATGCTGCTGCAGCTGATCACGCATCATGGCTACGATGAT
>DJTQ01000122.1:11941-12983 GCA_002439285.1 Paenibacillaceae bacterium UBA6304 | reverse complement strand
CATCGTCGCTCTGATCGGCCTTGAATTAATTCCGGTAGCTGCCGGCATGGCTGGCTGGATTTCCACGGATGCTGCTAAGGATTGGAGCCCGGATCCAACAAGCATTCTGCTATCGCTGGTCACCCTTGGTGTTACGGTTCTCGGTGCTGTCCTGTTCCGTGGATTTCCGAAAATCATTCACATCCTGATCGGGATCGTTGTAGGCTACGTACTTGCCTATTTTCTCGGAGAAGTCAATACGGCAGCGATCGCCGAAGCCAAGTGGTTCTCGTCTCCATCCGTTACTACCCCGCAATGGGACGTTTCCGCAATCATCACGATCATTCCTGTAGCCCTGGTCGTAATTGTGGAGCATATCGGGCATTTGCTTGTAACCAGTAATATCGTCGGCAAGGATTTGTCCAAAGATCCTGGCCTTCACCGCTCGCTGCTTGGTAATGGTATATCCACCATTTTGTCCGGCTTCGTCGGCTCGACGCCAAACACGACCTATGGGGAGAATATCGGTGTCATGGCCTTGACGAAGGTGTATTCCATCTTCGTTATCGGAGGAGCGGCGATCTTCGCTATCTTACTCTCCTTCTCCGGCAAGTTTTCCGCTATTATAGCCTTCATCCCCCCTCCGGTAATGGGTGGTGTCTCCCTGCTTCTGTTTGGCGTCATCGCGGCTTCCGGCCTGCGGATCTTCGTAGAACAAAAAGTAGATTTCTCTAAACCGACCAATATGTTGCTTGCAACCGTCGTTCTCGTCATCGGGCTCAGCGGAACCAAGCTAGTTATGGGTAGCGTCGAATTGAAAGGAATGGCACTGGCGACGATCGTCGGAATTCTGCTCAGCTTGTTCTTCAAGCTTATTCAGGTACTTGGCTGGTCTAACGATAATGACCAAGAAGAAGCGGCTCACTAAGCTGCTCGTACAAAAAAATAAGCAAAAAAGCCTCCATACACCCTAGGGTGATATGGAGGCTTTTTTGAGTTTCCATCTATCCGGGATAAGCCCCATTATTTCGAGTTCAAAAGGTCAGGTTTTCAGGACCAAGAA
>DJTQ01000122.1:0-11627 GCA_002439285.1 Paenibacillaceae bacterium UBA6304 | reverse complement strand
TCGACGTCGAATCCGCTTCATGTTCTGCTTCGTCATGGAAAGATGACTTTTTGAACAACCTCTCTTAATAATCGTAATGAACCAGGGAAAAGACTTCAATATCCGGCAACTTTGCGCGGCCGTTCAATTCGCCGAGTTCGATCAGAAAGGCGGTTCCGACTACATTTCCCCCAAGCTGGCGAACGAGATTGACTGAAGTAGAAATCGTGCCGCCCGTAGCGAGAAGATCGTCGGCAATGAGAACGTTCTGGCCCGGTTTGATAGCATCGCTATGCATGGCCAGTGTGTCCTTCCCGTATTCAAGATCATAGCCAACCTCAATCGTCTCATAAGGCAGTTTGCCGCTTTTACGGATTGGGACGAATCCCACACCCAGCGCATAAGCAAGCGGTGCTCCCACAACGAAGCCTCGGGCTTCGGGACCGGCAATCAGATCAATTTTCAGGTTCGAAACGAGCTGTCTCAATTCGTCGATCGCCAGACGGTATTTCTCACCGTCGTTCAGCAAGGTTGTAATATCCTTGAAGCTAATGCCTGGTTGCGGGAAATCCGGAATGACCCGGATATAGTCTTTGAAATCCAATGAAATCTCCTCCTAGAAAATATGCGAAAATGCTAAAATATATAGTTTTATGAAGCCCCTTGTATATGGGTTTGCATCCATTCGGTAATCTGCGGAACTTGCGCATGCAGCATGATCTGTTCCATCTCCGCCAGCAAACCCAATTCCCGGTACCTTTCAGAAGATTCAAGCGGCCGCTTGGACGGGGACGCATTTATAGTTACTATGCCCGAAGTCCGCTCAATAAAGCCAAGTTCCTCAAAAACGTCCAAAGTTAAACTGAGCATTCGGCCGGACAACTTAGTTCGCGCCTTCAATGCCTCAACCAGTTCCTCTTCCCGGTGTCCCGCCGGTGCAATACTCCTGAGCAGGGCATATACTCTTTTGAACTGCTCGCGGGAAGGTGCCTCAAGTAATCCTCGAGCCGGAGTCTTCGGATGGAGCAAATATATTCTCTCCAGAGATCCGAACAAGGACAACATGCTGTTCCATTCTACAGGCGTCTCCGGCAGCTCCAAAATAAACAGCGTGCCTACTCCCTCCGCTCCCGCCTTTTGTGATTCAGAGTTAGCCGGACTAGCACCAGCTATCCTATCATATACCCAAAGCGAGTCTCCGTTCAAATCATTTTCATACAGGTACGTCGAACCGGAATTCACCATAACAGCAACCGATACCTGTCCGAAGGAAGTGCAGTGCGCCAGGGAAACCTTCAATTCATCCAGTTTGCCTAGCGGATTGCGGAACCCCCTGTAGTCATAAACTTGTAAATGGGAAACCGCAAGATCCTGGATCATAAGCTGTGGTTTTCGTGAACCGTTCCATTCGTTAATTCCCGCTTCGGCCACGATATCAAGCTCCGCTTCCTCTGAAAGCAAACAGGCGAGCTCGCCCTTTCCAAAAGCAACCGCTTCGATCGTCTTGCCGTTCTGTCCAAGTGTCAGCCGTAAGTGCTTCCCTTCCTTGCCCATCTGCCGGCATTCCAGCAGCTTTGCTCCGCGGATCAGTAATCTTGGGCACGGATTCGCCATTCCAAACGGAGCCAGTAGTTCCAATTGTTCAATGATCGGAAGAGTAATCTCCCGAAGAGAACATTCCAGATCATTTTGCATAACCGGGATAAAATGATCCGGGCGAAGAGTGCCAGCAGCAAAATCGTTGATACGCCGGTCAAACTCAGCAAGATGCTCCTGGTGGAGGGACATGCCGGCTGCCGCGGTATGGCCGCCGAAATGATCCAGCAAGTCGGCGCAATGCGTCAATGCCTCATACATGTCGAACCCGGGAATGGAGCGTCCCGAGCCTTTACACTCGCCGGTTTCGGAGTTCATCCCGAGCACCAGCGTCGGCCGATAATAACGTTCGAGGATTTTGGAGGCAACGATGCCGACAACGCCGACGTTCCACCCTTCTCCTGCGACAACGATCACATCCGGAAGACATCCAGCGGCTGCTTTGGCCTCCAGTTCCACCAGCGCCTCCTGGACGATATCCTCGACCAGTCCCTGTCGTTGCTTGTTCAAGATATCCAGGTCAAGGGCTGCAATCTCTGCCTCCTCCAATACCTGGGTCGTCAGCAGTTCCACCGCACGGCTGGCATGGCTCATTCGGCCACTGGCATTGATGCGAGGGGCCAAGCCGAACGCAACGTTCGTCGACGTTACTTCGCCGGGTTTCCAGCCGGCGGTTTTTAATAAAGCAGTCATACCGGGAAAAGCAGAGTTCCTCATGGACTGCAGTCCATGGCGGACAAGCACTCTATTCTCTCCGACCAGAGGCATCAAGTCCGCAATCGTGCCGAGGGCGGCTAATTCGGTCCATTCCGTTGGAACCGCCCCCCCAAGCAACGCTGTGGCCAACTTGTAGGCTACTCCAACTCCAGCTAAGCCTTTAAAGGGATAAGAACAATGGGAAAGCTTCGGATTAATGAGTGCATAAGCATCGGGAAGTACGGGCGGCGGCTCATGGTGATCGGTCACGATCACATCCATTCCATTGGCATTGGCGTAAGCGATTTGCTCAACGGCGCTAATCCCTGTATCGACCGTGACGACCAGCGTAACTCCGCGCTCCCTGGCTTGCTCCAAAGCGTGAATATGTAGCCCGTAACCCTCTTTGGACCGATGCGGAATGTAATATTCGTAGTCGGCGTTCAAATACTTCATGAGATGAATCATGAGCGCTGTGGAGGAGACGCCGTCGGCATCGTAATCACCGTAAATCAAAATACGTTCTCCCTGGTCCATAGCTTGCCTGATGCGCGGGACCGCTTCCTTCATACCGCTGAGAAGAAACGGGTCGGGAAGGTCTTCCATAGTTCCTTTTAAAAAACGGGTGGCCTCCTGCGGATTGTCCATCCCCCGAGTAACCATCAGCGTTGCCAGAAGAGGAGGGATATCCAGCTGCTGCGCAAGCATATCAGCCACTTCCCGGTTGCAAGGGAGCGTCTCCCATTGATACTTCGAACGAAGCAAGATTTACACCTTCTTTCTCTGCCGTCCTGCAGGTTATTGAATTAAAGTCGGCAGGTCATCGCCGGAACCTTCATTGTTGCTCTTATACGGATAACCGGGATCGTACGGCATAACCTGAATGCTGACATCGCTGACATGCGAGAAACGATTCATGAGCAGCACCTTTGCCCGGTTTGCTATATCGTTGGCTTCCAGCACCGTGATCCGGGGGTTTACACTGATTCGAGCGGCTATGGTTACATAATGACCGTTCTCCTGGGCTTTCAGCTCCTCCACGGTGATAACTCCATGCACCCGTTGCACGGTTTCAATGAACCGCGTGGCATCCTCTTCCTGGCTCTCCAAGATCAAAGAGCCGTAAACGGAGCCGCGTACCATAAGATAAACCCTCCAAAGCACCATGCATGCCACAAATAATGCAGCAGCCGGATCCAGATAGAGCAAAGCAGGCAACTCCATCGCTTGCCCGGTCATTGTACCGAATACGCCGATCAGCACGGCGACGGATGAATACCATGAGAAACGATGCGATTCAATCAGAAAATGAGTATGCTCACCCGGCTGTTTCCGGGATTGACGATATTGGAACTGAAACAATGCTTCCTTCAAGGCAATGGAGATCACAATAGCGACCGCGGCTAAATACCCTGGAGGAACAAGCTCCCCTTTAGATACGGCAGCAATCGATGATATCCCCATCTGGAAACTTCCCATCAGCAAAAAAACGGACAAAAATATGACAAGCAGCGGTTCCCCCACCCTGCTTGGTGAAGAGCCCGGCTGGATCATTCCTTGTTTCGGTCGCCGGTGCATTTTGAATTTATTTGAGACCATGGCAGCGGCATCCGAGGCCGAATAAAGAGCATCGGCCAACAATGCCCGGCTATCAAACAGCAGACCTACCACTCCCTTGAAAGCGGCTAAGACAATATGATTGGCAATCCCGAGCCATGCTGCCGAATCGGCTGGAACGGCTTGTTCGCGTCGCATATGAATCCTCCTGAAGCACTCAATAGATAGAACGGTAAAGCCGCGTCCATGTCGGGCGCGGCTCTATCATACCAAACTTAAGGCAAAGTGGTCCTATTTAGCATTGATTAGGACGCTTTGGCCGGCTTGTTTTTTTGTTTACTCTTAAGAACGAACCACAACGGGCTGGCGATAAAAATGGTCGAATACGCGCCGAACAACAGTCCGATGACCATGGCCAGCGAGAACATCCGGATGGATTCGCCACCCAGCAGGAACAAGAAGAAAGCGGCGATAAAGACTGTCAATGCGGTATAAATAGACCGCATAATCGTCTGGGATATACTTTTATTCACCAGTTCGGCCAAATCGCTGTTTGTTTTCAACTTGCTGAAACGCAGATTTTCGCGGATCCGGTCAAAGATAACGATCGTATCATTGATCGAATAACCGATGATGGTCAGAACGGCAATAATGAATGTCAGATCGACCTCGAAGCGGAAAATGGAGAATACCGCAACAACCAGAAAAGCGTCATGCAGCAGAGATACGATCGCCGCCACAGCAAAGCGCCATTCAAATCGGATACTGACATAAATGATGATACCCAGGCAGGAAATCAACACGGCATAAATGGCATTTCTGGCTAACTCTTTAGCCATCTCAGGATCTACTGTATTGACTTCAAACGATGCCTTATCGTCAAGCTTTGTAATTTCAGCTTTCAGTTGGAACTCCTGATCCTCGTTAAGCACGTTGGTGAAACGGATCGTCATACGGTCGTCGCCTGGATTTACGGTTGTGCCTTCCGCAACGCCGAGTTTTTCAAGAACCGGACGGACCTGCTCCTCCGTCAGTTTTTGGGAGGTCGTAATGTCCACATTGGAACCGGCGCGGAAATCTACGCTGTAATTCAATCCGAACAACGCCAGGCAGATTATCCCGACAATCGTTAAAGCGATGGATACCATATAGCAGTATTTACTTATGTGGACAAAGTTGAAATTCTTCAATTTATTATTAAAGCTCACTGATTTCACTCTCCTTTACACCGAAGTATTTCGGCTTCGACAATTTCCCTGCCTTAACCAGCAGGTTCAGAAGCCAGCGGGAGAGGTACACATTCGTAGCGATACTGAGTACAATTTCCACGATCAGGACAAGTGCAAAGCCCTTGACGGCCCCGGTCCCGAACCAGTACATGACAGCCGCAACGATAATAGTTGTAATGTTGGAATCCAGTACGGTACGTAAAGAATGCTTGTCCCCGGCTCTAACGGCAGACATGATGCTCTTACCGGTCCGCATTTCTTCATGAATCCGTTCATTGGTAATGATATTGGCATCCACGGCCATCCCGATCCCGAGAATGAACGCCGCAACACCCGGTAAGGTTAAGGTGAAATCGGCCCATACAAACACTAGAATAAGCAGCCATGTATGAACAATTAGAGTAAACGCAGCAACCAGACCCGGAACCCGGTACATTCCGACCATGAACAGTAAAATAAATACCGATGCAATCAAACCGGCTTCAATCGTTTGATCGAGAGATTGTTTACCGAGTGTAGCTCCGACGCTTTGCGAATACTTCTCGGTCAGCTTGAGCGGCAGGGCACCAAGGTTGATTTGATCTCTCAGTTCCTTCGCTTTATCCAGGTCCCCGCCCACGCTGATCGAGGCAGTTCCATCCGTAAGGACAGCCTGTACGACAGGATCGGAAATCAACGTATCGTTCATATAGATCGCTAGCGGTTGACCAAGCAAGCGCTTGGTAACTTCCGCAAACTTATCCTTGCTCTTTACCTTAATGCTTACAAGCGGGTCGTTCATCTGGTCAAATTCCAGCTTGGCCCCATTTTCGGCAAAATCGGTACCGATCATTTCAACTTTATTGTATTCGTCGGCTGATTTCTCAGTGCCGTCTTTACTGCGGAATGTAAGTGAAGCCGGCTCCTTCATTTGCTTGCGGACTTCAGCTTCATCCGTTACCCCCGCCAGTTTCAGACGGATACGGTTCGTTCCTTCGGTCGTAACCTCCGGTTCGCTAGTTCCTAATTTATTTGCCCGTTCTTCAAGGCTTTGGGCTGTCTTAATCAATGACTCTCTGGATACTTTAGCTCCGCCTTCCATCGGCGTAGCTTCATACAAAATCTCAAATCCGCCTTTTAAATCAAGGCCGAGATGCACATTGTTCAGCAGGCCGGGGGTAGACCAGACCATAATGCCGGCTGTGACTACCACGACGGTTATGAATGCGATGATTCTTTTCATCCCGTACTTACTTCCCCTTTCAATTTTCAATCTCTGTAAGTTTAAGAGGCAAGGCCCCCAGATTGATCAAATCGAGTAGTTCTCTCGCTACTTCCCGGTCTTCCCCCACGGAGATGGAGGCATATCCATCTGTCAGAGGAGCCTGAATTACCGGCGCCGAAATCAATCTATCGTCCATAAAGATTGCCAACTGCTGACCAAGCAAACGCTCCGTCACCTCCGCCAGCTTGTCCTTGCTCTTAAACTCAATTGTTACCATAGGTTCATTCAATTGGTTGTAAACCAATTGGGTTCCTTCTTTAACGAGATCTGATCCCGTCATTTCAATGACGTTGTATTCGTCGGCCGATGCCTCCATACCGTCTTTACTTCTAAAGGTCAGCAAAGCCGGTTCTGCAAGCCTCCTTCGGACTTCGTCCTCGTCCGTAACATCCGCCAAACGAACGCGAATTCTTTTGGTCCCAAACACCCTGACTTCGGGCTTGTTCAATCCAAGCGCCTCGGCTCTCGCTTCAAGACTTTGGACCGTTAAGGCCAGCGCCTCTTTGGTTACCGGAGACCCTCTTTCCATCGATGTTGCCTCATACGTAATCACGAAACCCTCTTTATGATCAAGCCCTGAAGAATCGCTGTTGTGCGGACTAGGGGATGAGCAAGCTGTGATTGCAATGCCCATGATAACAATCAGGACGGTTATGGATGCGAAGATCCTTTTCATCCGGTATTCGTTCCCCTTTCCATTCTCAATATTCCTATTATAGCGATGCATGAAAAGACCGTCAATTTATCAAATATTGTCGTTTTGATTAACGATACTGCATGAATACATCACAAAAAAGACCCCATTCAATCGAAACGGGATCCACGGTATGCGGAAATCGTCATATAATTCATGAATTGGGTAGCTTTCAAAGAAAGGATGTCATTCACAAGCTGATATAAAGGCGGGAAACCGTTCTTCTCGTACTTCTGATTAACACACTCCCAAATGTCCGGTCCGGTAACCTGTTCATAACCGATTAACCGGAATTCCTCCGCTTTGCTTCGGCATAAACTTTCGATCGCCTCATTTAGTTCCTTCTCGCCCATTACATCTTCAGCCACTATGATGCCTCCTTCCATCTCCCCGTCTAATAAACATTCTACCTTATTTTCTTGAATCCTGCATTCAGATCAAAAAGACAAGTCATGAATCGGGACAGGTTCAGCATATGGTTAGTAACAACTGTAAGTCTTGTTGCTATTTTGCGTCTTATCGGGAGAGAGGGAACCATTTTGAATAAACAAACCTTTATCCAGGGCACCATGATTCTGCTGGCTGCGAGCATTGTCAATCGTATACTAGGTTTTATCCCCCGTATTCTTCTGCCTCGAATTATCGGAGCGGAAGGCGTCGGACTTTATCAACTCGGTTATCCGTTTTTTCTGGTTCTCGTCACCATTATATCCGGAGGCATTCCCTTGGCCGTCGCCAAACTTGTAGCCGAAGCGGAATCGGCCGGAAACCCGGAGCGTTCAAAGCGCGTACTGCGGACGAGCTTGATTTTCGCCCTGATATCCGGTTTGTTGTTTACCGTCCTGTGTATCCTTATTGCGCCGTTGGCAAGCCGCTATATTCTTACTGATGCACGAGTATATCAAACCTTTGTCGCAATGAGCCCCATGATCGCTATTGTCGCGGTTTCCTCTGTTTATCGCGGTTATTTCCAAGGAAAGCAGGATATGATTCCTTCCGCAGCCTCCTCGATCATGGAGACCATTGCCAGAATCATTTGTGTGTTATGGTTCTCTTACCTGTTGCTTCCGATGGGGATAGAATATGCTGCAGCCGGAGCCATGCTGGGTGTTTTAGCCGGGGAAATCGCCGGAATGGCGGTGTTGTTATGGCAATATCGTCGAATGAAATCTCGGGAAGGTTCCGTTTCCGTCCAACTTCCATCTTCCGCAACCTCTGTTTCGAAAAAAGAAGGATTTGTGCCCATGCTCCGCAGAATTATGAAGATTGCAATTCCCGTAACCGGAGGGCGCTTGGTCGGCTCCATGTCCTATCTCTTGGAATCGATCACAACCGCACAGAGCCTTGCCATTGCGGGTATCGCCACGGCCATTGCGACCGCACAATACGGGGCTCTCCAAGGAATGATCATCCCGCTTCTTTTACTGCCGGGAGCGCTGACTTCCTCCCTCGCTGTCTCACTGGTTCCGTCGCTGGCGGAAGCACAGGCAAGAGGAGATATAAAGACCATTCACCTGCGTCTCCACCAATCGATCAGGCTTGCACTCGTAACCGGTGCCCCTTTTGCGGTAATTATGTACGTTTTGGCGGAACCGTTATGTATGCTGATTTATAATAACACCGAAATTGCCGGAATGCTGAAAATCATGGCCCCGTTTGCTCTATTTCTGTATGCTCAGCCGCCGCTTCAAGCCGCCTTACAGGCTTTGGACAAACCCGGACGCGCCCTGATCAATACATTAATCGGTGCCATCGTAAAAATCGTCCTCATCCTATACTTAGCTTCCAATCCGTCATTCGGAATATACGGGGCTATCCTGGCAATCATCGTCAACTTTATCATTGTCACCTTATTGCATGGATTCAGCGTCTCTAAGACTTTAAACTATCGTCTTCCGTTATTGGATATCCTTAAAGTTTGCTGCGGAATGGTCATTATGGCCGGAGCAGCCACTTACCTTTATAATCATCTTCAATTCAGCGGTAACCAGGTAATCCAGTTTATGTCCACCGCTTTTCTATCCAGCCTGATCTACCTGGTCTTAGCCGGAATCACCGGCTTAATCGATCTGCATGATATCAAGCGGATTCCACTTATCCGCAGATGGTTCCCTCAATAACAGCACGGTATGCGTAATTACTTTTTATTTTTTGCATTGACATAAAGTCTCCCCTTATGATCAATAGAGCAAAAAAATACATCTTTAATGTCATGAATCCCCCGGGACTGGATTTGATTTTTCAGCCAAAACCGGTTCTTGCCGACCTGTTTTAAATTTTGCTCATCCACCTTTCCATCCAAAATAAGCGGTAGAGGGAGCGCCTCATATTTCACCTTGGGAATCAGGGTCGATAATGGCGCTTCGCTTTTGTTAGGGCCTTGGGACTTTTTACTGCCAGATGCATTCCCCCTTGAGTTTTCTTTTGGCAAAACACTTAGTTGACCGCTAGTTTCAAGAACTGCGAATTCGACGTCCGCAATGTTATCGATATTTTGAGAGCGAAGCTGCATAAGCAGGTCGTCCAGATTGTAACGTTGTTTTTTCATTTCCGTTCGGTTAATAGTGCCATTACGTATAATCACGCTGGGCTTACCATCAAACCAAAGGCGAATCTTGCGAAAACGGAGCGACAAGACCGCGATGCCGATTTGAATCAGCAGCAGGGTCAACATCGGCACTATGCCTTCATATAACGGGCGGTCTCGATCCTCCAAGGCAAAAACGGCAATCTCAGCGATCATGATCGAAATGACGAGATCGAAAATGGACAGTTGACCGATTTCTCTTTTCCCCATAATTCTCATTACTGCAAACACCATCACATACATAAGCACGGTACGGAAAAAGATGACCGATATTTGTGCTGCCACAAAGAATCCCCTCCTGTATCTTAGCCTTTAAAGTCAAGGATGTAACAGGTATTCTGGCCCCGCTCATTCGATTCCATGCCAAACAATATATTCCTAATTTTCTGCGCTCCCTGTCATATCAGCCATAGCTTGACCATAAAATGGGGATATCAAGACTTGATTGGGGGACGCTGTATGCATTTCATTCGACGTATGGTATCTTTTAAATTTTCCCACCCTACTTTGTCCGGTTTATGGTATGCATTTTTGTGGATGATGATTGGCGCTTTAGTCTTGTCTTTGCTTTTGCAAGCCAATGTATTAGAGGAAGAAGAGCTAACTTGGTACACCTATATGGTGCATAGTGTATCACTACTTGCAGGAGGTATGGTCTCGGGTAAACGCGCCGGGCAAAAAGGTCTGTATCAGGGCACGATAACAGGTCTTTTTTATGGGATTTTGCTGCTGCTGATCAGTTTTCTGGCCTTGGACAATTCGCTTGGGTTCAGCGATCTCGCCCTCATATTGCCTGCGTTGATTCTAGGGGCTATCGGCGGAGTAGTCGGGGTTAATTTAAACAACAAGAGGTAATGAAAATATCCGGTTCAATCCACGCAAAAAAGAGCCTAATTCCTAGGCTCCTTTTTTAATGACCGTATCGCTTACTAACCTTCGGACTCTGTCTTGACCTGGTGACTAATCGCACTGCGGTCAAACGTCAGCTTAGTTACATCGTTGACGCGCAGAACCACGACATCGTCTGTAAGTTCCATAATCGTGCCGTGCAGGCCGCCGATCGTGACGATCTTGTCGCCTTTTTGAAGCGCATTGAGCATATTATTGCGGGATGTTTGCTTTTTCTTCTGAGGACGGATCAGCAAGAAGTAAAACACGGCAAACATGATTACAAGGGGAACGATAAACGAAACCAGCGAACCGGTTCCGCCCGCTCCACCCGCTGTAGTTGCTAATGGGAACATTCTTTCTTCCTCCTTTCACTTATAGCTTGATTCATTAAAATCCCTTCTCGTTGCCAATTAAACCATACTGCTCAAAAAACTCATCCCGGAAGTCCAGCAGCCTGTCATCCATAATCGCCTGGCGGACCTTGCCCATCAAATTGATCAGGAAATGCAGGTTGTGGTATGTAGTCAACCGAAGACCGAACGTCTCATCCGCTTTAATGAGATGGCGGAGATACGCGCGGGAATAGTTCCGGCAGGTATAGCAATCGCATTCCGGGTCCAACGGCCCAAAATCTTTGGCATACTGAGCGTTGCGGACAACCAGTCTCCCCTGACTCGTCATCGTCGTTCCGTTACGAGCAATTCTAGTCGGCAATACACAGTCGAACATATCAACCCCTCGAATAGCACCTTCAATCAGCGCATCCGGAGAACCGACCCCCATCAGATAACGGGGCTTGTTTGTCGGCAAGAGCGGTACCGTACATTCCAACATTTCATACATTAGATGTTTGGGCTCGCCCACACTCAGTCCACCAATAGCATACCCCGGAAAATCCAGGGAAGTCAAATCTCTGGCGCTTTGCTTGCGCAGGTCCTCGAACATGCCGCCCTGAACGATTCCAAACAACCCTTGATCATTCGGTCTGGCATGGCTTTTCAAGCAACGCTCCGCCCACCGGGTGGTGCGCTCCATCGATTTTTTTACATAATCGTAATCGGCTGGATACGGGGCGCATTCGTCAAAGGCCATCATAATATCCGGCCCGAGCGCGTTCTCGATTTCCATCACCAC